>QHRC01000001.1:1571-6640 GCA_003219995.1 Verrucomicrobiota bacterium | reverse complement strand
TGTTTTCGATTGGAACGAATGGCTCGCCAATTGCTCCGAAAACAGAGAATGCGTGGTTTTATTATCTTTCTGCTGGTCGCCGGCGTGACGTTTGTCTTTCTCCGCCAGAAGCAGGACGAAACGCCCCCGACCACAGCCCAACCCGTTGCCACGCAAGCAATCGGAGTGAAGCCCACGCCCGCACCGTTAGCGCCGGCGCCGCGCGGCCAGGCGTCAAAATACAATTACATGAAGCGCGCGCTCGATCGCGCCCGTGACGTGACAGAACAATCGCGCGCCCGAACGCAAGAGAGCCAAGACCCATAAGCACCTGCTTTCTCTCGTTCCTGATTGTGCTAAGTTAGGCGCCGATGGCAGATGATCGCTGGTGAATCGCAGGATTCGCTGGAGGAAAGTCCGAACACCATACGGCAGCATGCCGCGTAAAAAACGCGGGCGCCGCAGTTGTAAAATTGCGGTGACGGAAAGTGTCACAGAAAAGACACCGCCGGTTCTTTGAAAGAAGTGCAGGCAAGGGTGAAAAGGCGAGGTAAGAGCTCACCGCTCGTGGAGTAATTCGCGAGGCAGGAAAAACCCCATGCGGTGCAAGACAAAACAGAGGGAGGACAGCCGGTCCGTTGATCCTCGGGTTCGTCGCATCACGAAAACTGTAGCGGCGGTCTATGACCGCCGATCGCGGTTCTCGGGCGTCCCGCGCAAGCGGGATTGAGATAAATGATCATCGCCCAGCTTCTTTGCTCGCAAAGAGCTGTGGGACAGAATTCGGCTTACCGCCATCTACATATGAAGGGCGCTTTCGGAAACGAAGGCGCCCTTCTCTTTTGTTAACCGAGGCAATCTCGGATTGATGTGCCAACCGAGTTGTCGCAGGATACGGCGATGCCGACAGTCCTGCGAATCGGACCGTATCGTTTTCACTTTTACAGTCGCGAATCGAACGAACCACCGCACATCCATATCGCGCGAGAAGATTTCGAAGTGAAATTCTGGCTGCGCCCAATTTCTGTCGCGTTCAACTATGGATTTTCTTCAGCCGAAGCGAACGATATCCGCCGTTTGGTTGAGCAAAATTGCGATTTCTTGTTCGAAGCTTATCGTCACTATCATGGCAATCGCTGAAGTGGAAATGGAAGCACCGCAGGCCGCGCGGTGCTGGGTTGAAGATCGGCGCGTTTCGTCGACGAACGCACAGTCAGTTTCCCGGCCTCAAAGTTTCCGCGTCTGGCCGCCGCCACGCCGGAAATGCTCAAGCAAGTCGAATTGCGCGTGCAGGGTAGAGCATTGCGATGGGAAGCGCTGGACGAAGATATTTGGGTTGGTGATGTGCTCTCGGGCCGATTCCCAAAGTAGCATGAGAGGCAGATTTCTTGTTGGCTTGCCGAGAGAGCCGAGCACGCGCAATCGCTACGGATTCACGGCGGCAGAAATGAGCAAGATCGCGCGAAATCTACATGCCAGAGCCAAAGAAAGAATCGCGCGCGAACGGAGTAAAGAGTTCCGCGGCTCGATCGACTTTTGATAAGTCCTCCGACAGAATTCGGCTTACCGCTATCCAAATACGACGGCGCTTTCGGAAACGAAGGCGCCCTTCGCTTTTATTCGCGACAGCATGTCAGATCACGTGCTGGGATACGTCGATGCTTTCGAATTCTGCTTTAGTTTCTAAAGTGAATTTGTCACCGGCCTTGTGTAATATCACTTGCCAGTAGAATCGATTGTCCTTCTCGGTCTTGCCCAGATGTGGCAGCCATTTGATAAATTGTTCAAGCGGAAAGACCAAGATTTGATCTGCTGAACCGCAGCCAAACGCTACGAAAGCGTTTGGGTAAGCTGAGAGCCTTTCTTTCTGCGAAGGATGAAACGCAAACCAATAACCGATTCGTCCATGTCGGGCATGTTCCTTTGAAATCGCGCATAGAGTGTCCACGGTTTTATCAGGATTCGCAAAAACCGCAGATGTCTCCTTAACTAGAATTTCACCGAGATGTTCTTGTAAGCGTGCTACGCAAGCGTCCCGATAATTTACGGGTGTGAATTTTTTCCCCCGTACTGGTTTGAACTTCCGCTTCTTCCGGCTCGATGTCTTCTTCTTTGATTTCTTTTGCTGCGGTAAAGACCAAGTCAATAATTCCGTCAACGCGCGTAAATTCATGCGGCGTAAGAATATCGCGAATCCTATCGATTGTTGCAGGATCCTCTAATTCCTCTTTGACTTTGAGCAAACGCAACAATGCGTCGACGCTAATAATTCGAACGTCCCATGCGTGTCGCGATCCTCGTACTTGAGCTTCTAAGTCTCCGGTGTCGGATCGACCGACAATGTAGAGAATCGACGATGTTTCCTCGGATAAGTTTTCCGTCTCGATCAGTTGCTTTCGATAGTTTGCAGTCGTTTCCAAACTAAGGCGATAAGCATCGGTTGTCTTAACCTCGATCAAAATCGTACGCTTATCTTCGGTTGACCACAATCCATCAAATCCAACTGCACCATGACTCCCACGGTATCGCCCCTCCTGAATATTAAACGCAAGCCGTCGGCCCGATTTAGTTGATAACGTTTTGTAAGGCCAACCCGCTTTGCGGAAAGCTGTCATTCAGACACTGGTTTGCGAAGCTCGCGAGCAGATCTGATGGCACATGGCGTAAAAAGTTCCGAAATTCGCGTGACGTTTCGTTCTCGTCACGGAGACGGCCGTCCCCTGCAAAGCCGAGAAGTTGCTGGACGGTTTTGGTTTCCAGCTGTTGCGGAGTTGCTTTCCAGATATCAACAAGAGGCATTGTTATTGTGTCAATTAACCAATGCAGTCATCAAGACAGGCGAGCAAATGGGAAACCGTTGATTCGGTCTCGTCGCCCATGTTTGAGAGGCGGAATGTTTTGCCTCGAATTTTGCCATAGCCGGGGTCGATGACGAGGCGATGTTTTTCGCGCAGTTTTCGTGCGAATTCCAAAACGTCAATGTCTTTGTTGTTTTTCACGCAGGTGAGGGTTTTTGAGCGGAAACCTTCTTCGGCGAAGAAGTCGAACCCGGCGCGGCGGACCCAATCGTGGACGATTGCGTTGGTGCGCGCGTGACGCTCGTACCGGTTCTTTAGGCCTTCCTCGAAGATTTCGTCGAGCTTCGATTGCAAGGCGAAGATGTGGCCGATGCTCGGTGTGCTCGGCGTCATCCATTCGCCTTGTTGTTTTTTGAATTCGAGAAAATCGAAATAGAAACCGCGGTTCGAAATTTTTTCAGTGCGGGCGAATGCTTTTTCGGAAACAGAAAAGACCGAAAAGCCGGGTGGGAGGGCGAGCGCTTTTTGCGCACCGGTCAATATGACGTCGATGCCGAGCGCATCCGTGTCAATCCTAACTCCGGCACAAGATGAAACCGTATCGACGACGAGAACGACGTCGGGATATTTTGCGAGAACGCAGCAAATTTCCGGCAACGGATTCATCACGCCGGTCGAAGTCTCGTTGTGAACCAAGGTGACGGTGTCGAACTTTCCCGATGCGAGCGCAAGATCGACATCTTTATGATCGATGTGTTTTCCCCATTCGACCTGCAGCGCCTCGGCTTCCTTGCCGCAACGCTTCGCGACGTCGAGCCATTTATCGGAGAACGCCCCGCACATGCAGCAAAGCACGCGTTTGGTCACGAGATTGCGGATTGACGCTTCCATCACGCCCCAAGCCGATGAGGTGGAAAGAAAAACAGGCTGCTTCGTTCCGAACAATGTTTTCAACTTCGGATGGATATCGCGGTAAAGATTCTTAAAATCTTCGCCGCGGTGTCCGATCATTGGGCGAGAAAATGCGGCCAGCGTTTTTGGGGAAACCTCGACAGGGCCGGGAATGAAAAGCTTATCGTGTTGCTGCACGTACGAACGTTAATCGCGAAACCCGAATTTTGTAGCGCGTTTCTGCGAAACGCCAAGAGCGGCGTCTGACACAGATGCCTACAATTATTTCTTGATGAAGCTGATATCGCCGCTGCGCTCGACCCGGCCCTTCTTTACTTTGGAGACATCGTCGTCGCGCAAAGTCAGGCGCATGTCCTCTTCGACATCGTGCGTTGAGATATGGTTACGTCGCATAGTTCCCAAAACGAAATCGCCATCTTCGATAATTACCTCCGGCAGACCCTTGATCAGGCAGCCGAACGAATGCGAGTGAAATGCAATGAAAGCGAGAAGGCGATGCAGGAGCACGAGGACGAGCCCGCCACCAAGCGTGGCGAAAAACGCCGCGCTGCCGTTGATGGCGCGTGAAAGCACTGATGCCAGAATGACCAGCAACACCGCGTCGAAAGCGGTCTTTCGGGAGAGCGACCGTTTATGGCCCAGCCGAACCATAATCAGCGTGGCAATAAATACGACCACACCGCGCAGCGAAATTTGAATAAAAGTCAAATCCCGCGGTTCTGCGCCCAAACCAAGCAATGGCCCGATAAAATTCCAGAATGCATTCATATCTGAAAATTTTATCGCCGGAAAGGACTTTGGCGAGCGTATGTCGAGCTTGCTCTGCCAAAATTCTATTTCTTGCCGCGCCCGGTTTTTGCCTGCAGTTCTTCGATCTTTCTCGAGGCGGCCGCTTTCGTTAGTGTCTCGTCAAAATCCTCGCCGGCCTCGCGGCAAAGTGTTTGCAGATAAGATCGCTGCGGGCCGGTCATGGGTTCTTCGCCGGTAGTCCACTCTTCCGGATCTTTCTCTGGGTTCTGCATCGCAGGCGTTGGTTCGTCGGGAGTCATCAAATAAACATCGTTGCCGCAGCCGTGGACGGCCTTGCCGCGCTCGCCACAGGACGAGTCCGTCGAGCTTGCCGCGCTTGCGCGAAAAACCTTCGCGTGGCATAAGACGACGCTCGCGCGGTTTCGGTCGCCGAGTGTAAGATCGACATCGAATCATGCCGACGCTCCCGCCTCCTTCCCGAGATGCAGCCCTGGAAACGCGCGTCTTCTGGGAGCGATTTAAAGTTGAAATAGCCGCAGTCCTTTTGATCGCCTTGCTCGCCATCGTCGGTTTTGGAGTTTACCGCTTTTATTCCGACCGCCGCAATTCAGCTGCCTCCGCTTTGTTAGT
>QHRC01000001.1:0-1511 GCA_003219995.1 Verrucomicrobiota bacterium | reverse complement strand
GACGAAAGGAAATTCGCGGAAGCCAATGGGACCCTCGAGGTTTTCATCGCTAAAAACCCGGACCATGAATTTGTAGCCACCGCGCGAATGGCAATGGCCGCGAATCTCGAGTCGCTGGGAAAGACCGACGAAGCATTGTCGATGTATCAGAAGATTGCCGCCACTTACCCTAAAAATTTCAATGCCCCGTTGGCGCTTTTGTCGCAAGTGCACATCTTGAAGGTGAAGAATCAAACCGAGGAGGCGCGCCGTGTCTGCGAGAAAATCCTCACCGATTATCGCGAGAGTTTTTGGGCGGGCGAAGCGGGGCGGGAATTGCGTCTGCTCAAGCCGATGGGCTCTTCTAAACCGGCCGCAAGATCGACAGTCCCCCCATTTTTGGCTGCGCCGAGTCCGCCAAAACCGAAACGGTAGGATTGGAGGGCGTCGCGCCAACGGCGCCTAAATTTTGGGACACGACAGCGCGTGTTTTGCCGAGCATAAAAATTAGCGTTTCGAGAACTGGAAACGCTTCCGGGCGCCGGGCTGCCCGGATTTTTTCCGCTCTTTCATGCGCGGATCCCGGCGGAGCAAACCATCCGCTTTTAGCGAACTTCGCAGATTGCCATCGACCTGGAGAAGTGCCCGTGAGATAGCCAGCCGCGCCGCGCCGGCCTGCCCGGCCACGCCGCCGCCAGTTGCGTTGATCGACAAGTCGTAGGCGTTTACCAATTTCGCGGCTTGCAACGGCTGCAACACCGTATTTTGCAGCGGCGCCGTCGGAAAATAATCTTCGAAGCTGCGCCCGTTGATGTCGATCTTGCCGCTACCCGGCGTCATACGAATGCGGGCGACCGAGGTCTTGCGGCGACCAGTGGCGATGAATTTCTGAGTTTGCGCCATAAAATCTCGTCGGGCCAATTCGTTAGGCGAGTTTGACCGCATGTGGTTGCTGCGCGGCGTGCGGATGAGAATCGCCACGATAGACTTTCAACTTGCGATAAACCGCGCGGCCCAGCCGATTGTGCGGAATCATTCCACGCACCGCTCGCTCGATTAGCAATTCAGGATGACGCGCGCGCCGGGCGCGGACATTTTCCGATTTATGGCCGCCAACGTAGCCAGAAAAACTCATAAAGCTTTTCTGATCTTCCTTTTTGCCGGTCAGTCGCACTTTATCGGCATTGATCACGACGACGAAATCACCAGTATCGACATGCGGCGTGAAAATCGTCTTTTCTTTTCCCCGGAGCAGCTTTGCCGCCTTCACCGCGACGCAGCCCAACACCTGGTCCTTCGCGTCAATGACCCACCACTTGCGGGTGACTTCGCTGGCTTTGGCGGAAAACGTTTTCATGGCGGCGGAAAAGGCACGGAAATTACGGGACGCGCCGGTACGTGTCAAATCTTTGATCGACCATCACCTACAAACAGCCCGGCGGTTGTCTCCAAGAAGCGATTCCGTCCTACGAAAATGGCCGCTGGTTATTTTGAGTTCGCGAGTTTAATTCCTTCTCGCTATGCCGAACGCA
>QHRC01000150.1:7960-9208 GCA_003219995.1 Verrucomicrobiota bacterium | reverse complement strand
CAATGCGCCGTCGATATCCGGCTGGGACATCAATTCGCGGGCGTTTTCGGGGTTGACGCTCCCGCCGTATTGAATACGAACGCGCTCGGCCGTGGTCTCGTCAGACATTTCACGAAGTGTGTGGCGAATGAAGGCGTGCGCTTCCTGCGCCTGTGCCGGAGTGGCGTTGCGGCCGGTGCCAATGGCCCAGATCGGTTCGTAGGCGATCACGGTCTCCTGCAATTCTTTCGCGCCGAGAGCAGCCAGACTGCCGTGCAGCTGGATCGATAATATCTTTTCGACGCTGCCTTTGTCGCGCTGGACCAGCGTCTCGCCGACACAAACGATCGGACGCAAGCTCGCTTCATGCGCAGCGCGCACTTTCCGGCTTACGATCTCGTCGGTCTCACCGAATAACGTGCGGCGCTCGCTATGCCCCAGCACAACGTAGCGCACGAATAAATCGCGCAGCAGAGCGGCGCTGATTTCACCGGTGAACGGGCCGTTGCGCTCCCAGTGCATGTTTTGGGCGCCGATCTTGATGTTTTGCGCTTTGCCGAGCGCTTCCATCACTTTCGCAATCGCGGTGAACGGCGGCACAATGACCACGTCGACATCGGCAATGTCGCCAAGCTCAAGAAGCAACGACTCGACAAATCGCGCCGACTCGTCCTGGGTCATGTTCATCTTCCAATTAGCGGCGACGATTTTTTTTCTCATCGGATTTTCGACAGAATGAACAGAATTAACTAGATAAAAGAGAAGGCCAAAATTATTCTGATCATTCGGTTAATCCTGCCTACGTCTTGTCGCTTAACGCCGCGACGCCGGGAAGTTCCTTGCCTTCGAGCAATTCCAGCGATGCGCCGCCGCCGGTGGAAATGAATGTCATTTTGTCGGCCAGTCCGGCCTGTTTTACCGCCGTTACGGAATCGCCGCCGCCGATGATGGTGGTCGCGCCCGACCGGGCGAGAGCTTCCGCGATCGCGATCGTTCCCTCCGCAAAATCCGGAATTTCAAAAATCCCAGGCGGCCCGTTCCACAAAATTGTTTTTGCTTTTCCAATTTCCTCCTGAAACAGCGTGATCGTCGCGCTCCCGATATCGACCGCCTGCCAACCGTCACTGATCCCGTGTTGCCGCGACAGTCGACTCGTATTTCGAATCGGCGCGCCGGCGCGCACTTCCTGTGCCTCCACCACATCAACCGGCAATACCAATTTAACGCCGCGTTTTTTTGCAAGATCGACAAGCTCATTTGCGAGATCAG
>QHRC01000150.1:3940-7798 GCA_003219995.1 Verrucomicrobiota bacterium | reverse complement strand
TTGTCGAGTTCTTCGTGAAGGTATTTCAGTTCTTTCTCCATCAAAAATCCCATGGCGGACTGCGCGATGAATTTCGGGATGCCTGCCGTGCTGGCATGCGCGCGATGGGCCGCGCCAAAGGCGTCGTTGACATAAAAATCGCCCAGTTTGGCGAGCGCTTCGGCGAATTTCGGATCATTCGCTTCTTCGCCTGGTTGAAAGCGCAAATTTTCGAGCAAGGCAACATCAGCTGCGTTCATGTGCGCGATGATTCCCTCCGGAATGGCGCCGATCGTGTCGGTACTGAAAATGACCGGATGTTTGATGAGCGAATGCAAATAATCGCCGATCGGTCGCAGCGAATATTTTTCCGCGTGCTGGCCTTTGGGCCGGCCGAAATGTGACATCAAAATCGTTTTCGCGCCGCGCTCGCGCAGATAATTAATTGTGGGCAAACTTTCGCGAATACGGGTGTCATCGGTGATGTCGATCTTGCCGTCGTGTTCTTCGATCGACACGTTGAAATCGACCCGCACCAGCACGCGTTTGCCGCCTACATCGAGATCGCGAAGAGAAAGCTTACTCATAAACTCGCGGTCATTCCGAGCGGAGCGAGGAACCTCGCAAACGCGCGCTGTTACCCGAATTCGCCAAGCGCTGGCTTCGCAGAAAGTACCATTGTAAATCGTAAACGCTTCTTGTCATGAGAGGTCTCTCCTTTCACTCGGGATGACAGATTATTTTCCAAGCAGCTCCAGCATTTCCACGCAGCGATTGCTGTAGCCCCACTCGTTGTCATACCAACCGACGACTTTCACAAACCGATTGCCGAGCATAATCGTCAATTTGCTGTCGAAAATGCACGAATGCGGATTACCGATGATATCGTGTGAAACCAGCGGCTCGTCGCTGAATTCGAGCACGTCTTTATAACTTTTGTCCGCCGCCGCCTCTTTGAACGACTGATTGACCGACTCCACGGTCGCATCTTTCTCGAGCACAGCTGTAAAATCCGTGACCGACCCGTCCGGCGTCGGCACGCGAAACGCGCCACCGTTCAGTTTGCCTTTCAGCTCCGGAATGACTTCACCGATCGCCTTGGCGGCGCCGGTGCTCGACGGTATGATGCTGACGGCTGCAGCACGCGCGCGGCGCAAATCCTCGTGAGGAAAATCGAGAATGCGTTGATCGTTCGTGTAACTGTGGATCGTGCTCATGAAGCCGTGCATAACGCCAAATTTGTCGTGCAAAACTTTCGCCAGCGGCGCAAGGCAATTGGTCGTGCAACTGGCATTCGAAACGATCCTGTGCTTCGCCGGATCGTAAATGTCATCATTGATGCCCATGCAAAGCGTCGCGTCCGGACTTTTTGCTGGCGCGGAAATGAGGACGCGTTTCGCACCGGCTTTGCTCAAATGCAGCTCAGCCTTGTCGCGGCTCGTGAAAAAGCCGGTCGACTCGAGCACAACGTCGACCTCCAGTTTCTTCCACGGCAGGTTCGCCGGGTCGCGCTCTTTCAAGATTGTAATCTTGTGCCCGCGCACGACGATGTTTTCCTCGTCATAGCCGATTTCGCCGTCGAATTTCCCGTGGACCGAGTCCCATTTGAGCAAGTGGGCAAGCGTTTTGGTGTCGGTGAGATCGTTGATTGCGCGCACTCGCTCCACCTGTTTTTGCGACATGGCGCGGAGCACGTTGCGCCCGATCCGGCCGAAGCCATTGATTGCGTAGTTAGCCATAGGAAAAAAGTTAAAGCGTTGAACCGTTAAAGAGTTGAATCGTTAAACCTTTAAACATCGAACATCAAACATCAAACATCGAACATCGAACATCGAACATCCAATGACCAAAAGTTTCCTCGGACTGGCCGCACTCATATTGTCGCTCTGGTGCGCACAATCCGGCCACGCCGCCGGGCCTGATCTACCACGAATGAAAACGATTTTTGTGTTCGGCGATAGCTTATCGGACGGATTGCTACTCAAACGGACGCAGGCTTATCCCGCCCTCCTCCTCGACAAATTGCGCGATGCCGGCTTGAAATTCGAGGTCATCAACGCCAGCGCGAGCGGCGACACAACCGATGGTGGATTGGGCCGGCTACCGCCGCACCTCAAACGCAAGATCGACATTTTCATTCTCGAGCTCGGAATCAACGACGCCTTTCACGGCATGCCGGTTGATGAGATTCGAAGTAACCTGCAAGCGATCATCGACCAGGTGAAAGCGCGCAATCCGCAGGTGCGAGTCTTGATCGTGGGAATGCAGCTGCCGGATCCTTCGGCTGACGATTACGTTTTCACTTTTGGCAAAATCTTCAGCGACCTTGCCGCAAAAAATAAGGCCGCGCTCGTCCCTTACCTGCTTGAAGGCGTGGCCGGCGATCCGTCGTTGAATTTGCCTGATGGCATCCACCCAAATGCCGCCGGTCATCGCATTCTCGCTGAAAATGTCTGGCGCGTGCTCGAACCGCTCGCGCGTGAAGTTTCAGCCGACGCTCAACATTGAGCGCGAATCATCCCGAGCAGAACAAGAGACTACAGCGCGAAACAGCCAGCGCGATTGCGAGTAATGTAAGATAAGTCATGGAACCAAGCGACCCTCATAACCCTGAACGCGCCGATCATGCCATTGTCGAAAGGATCGAGATCGCAACGGAGGGAGAAGATTGCGATCAATGCGTGCGAAGGCTGCGTCCGGCGCTGATGAAGATTAGTGGCGTGCGAGATGTGACTGTCGATCTCGCCCGCGAACGGGTCGTAGTCACGTTCGATGCCCGCAAAACCCACGCACCCGATCTGCACGACGCGATTTTGCAAAGCGGCTACAAGCCAGCGAAGCTATAGCGGCGTTCTATGACCGCCGAATTAGTGCGACGCTCATCGAGCGCCGCTACAGAAAAATCAAACCGCCGGTTGCTGCTGGGTGAGACAGTGAAATGTGCCCAGGCCCCAGATTAATTCGCGACAATCGATTCCGATGACGCGGCGATTTGGAAAACACTTTTGCAAGATCGACAACGCGATTTGGTCGGCGGGATCGGCGAACGTCGGGCAAAGCACGCAACTATTTGCGATGTAAAAATTGGCGTAGCTAGCGGGCAAGCGCAGGTCTTCGCGCACAATTCTTTTCGGCATCGGCAAGGTGATGATGTCGAGCTTGTCCCCCCACGGCCGATCGATCTTCATCCCGCGCAAGCGTGCAAGATTTTCCTGAAGTGGTTCGTAATTTTCGTCGTCGCGTCTTTCTTCCACAACCGTGACGATCGTTCGCTCGGAGACGAAGCGCGCCAGATCATCGATGTGACCGTCGGTATCGTCGCCCGCGATTCCATCGCCGAGCCAAAGAATGTCGCTGACGCCAAGAAAATCGCGCAGCCGCTTTTCGATTTCCTGGCGCGATAAATTTGGGTTTCGGTTTTTGTTTAACAAACACGATTCGGTCGTGAGGAGTGCGTCGGCGCCGTTTCCGTCGATCGAGCCGCCTTCCAAAATCATGCGCGGATAAAAGACCGGCAGACCGAGAAACTCAGCCACGCGACTGGGCACGACTTCATCGAGATCGAACGGCGGATATTTATTTCCCCATGCGTTATAATCCCAATCGACCACTGCGAGTTTCGGATCGGCATCACGCGTGAGAAAAATCGGACCGTGATCGCGGCACCATGGCTCGTTGGTCTGGATGCGATAAAACGTGATTCGTTCCATCGATAATCCCCGCAAAACTTCACGCGCTTCAGCTTCGTGCGCGCCGTTTGAAACGTTGATGCAGACTTTCTCCGATTCTACGAGAGCTTCGACCATCGCACGCAACGCCGGCAGGACGCGATCGAATGAATCAGGAAAACTGATTCCCTCGCGCCGCGGCCATGAGAGC
>QHRC01000150.1:0-3932 GCA_003219995.1 Verrucomicrobiota bacterium | reverse complement strand
AGCCAGGTCGCCGCGTGCGGTTCCCATTCCGCCGGCGTCCGATACCCGAGGGCAGCGGGAGTTTGCGTCATTGCATCCATCGACAGCAACGTCCAACGCCGTGTGCTCAGCGTCCAATCGCTCCATCCGTCAACTAAACCGTAACCGCAGCTCGAAACTGTAAGCGGGTAACGGCCCGACCGCCGTTCGGCTCATCATCGGGAAGCAAACTGCTTCCCCTACAGAAACGGAAAATCTGATCGTAAAAACTAACTCATCGGCGATGAAGCCGGCGCACCTGGCTTGTAAATCGCGCCAACGATCGCGCCCGCGATTCCGAATTCGAGCAAGTTGCCGACGACCCAGCCGCAGAGCATTTTCGTCGTCAGCGGTTGCACCGCAAAGGTGATCAAGTTGTCGCCGATATACAGGAACGCCACGATAATTCCCAGTCCAACGCCAGCCGCGACGCCACCAGCCGGAACGTAGCGGGCGAAAATCAGGGTGAGAAAGAACGCGGGCGTAGAGCAGAGTGAGAAAGAACGCGATCACGACATGCCCCAAAATCAGCCACGGAAAGTGACTGCCAAAGTCGGCTTCGGTCCGCCAAAGTGCCGGGACTTCATTATGGATATTGTGCATAAGATTCCCGTACCAGACGAATCCAAACGCGAAGACAAAAACCCAAGCTGCGATGAAGGCGAAGAAGAATTTTTTCCAGTTCATAATTTTGATTTGTTAGGTTGCCCTAAACCCCCGCGGACTTGATTGCAAAATTCAGGGCCGCTTGTCGATCTAAACCGGTAGGATGACGCCCCGCGCAGCCGTGGAAATGAAGTCGTCGGCTCGACAGAGTGATTCGTTCGCTCCCGCTCACTCACCCTTCGGGCTTCCCGTCCACCCGCGCCGCTCCCGCGACCGCGTGTTCTCGCCCTACCGTCCCCGCTTCCCATTTGCGCAACGAGAATCTACGCTGGTCGTGTGAGGAAATTCATTCTTTCGATCTCGGCATCCGCTTTTCTAGTCATTCTCGATCTTCCACTCAGCGCACAGATCGACCGCATCACCGGAAAGAATTTTGCAACGCGTTCGGAAGTCCTGGCGCGGCATGGTATGGTTTGCACGAGCGTGCCGTCTGCGACGCAAGTCGGGATCGATATCTTGAAACGGGGCGGGAGCGCTGTCGATGCCGCAATCGCCGCGAACGCGACGCTTGGTTTGATGGAGCCAGTCTCGAACGGAATCGGCGGCGATCTGTTCGCAATCGTTTACAGCGCGAGAGAAAACAAACTTTACGGGATCAACGGAAGCGGCCGCTCGCCGCTCGGGTTGAGCTATGAGCAGATGAAAGCGGAGCTCGCGAAATTGCGTCGTGAAACAATTCCGCCGACCGGAATGTTGCCGATTAGCGTGCCCGGAACAGTTGATGCATGGGCTGAGCTGCACAAAAAGTTTGGGAAACTGAAACTTAGTGACGATCTCGGGCCGGCGATTCGTTACGCGGAAGAAGGTTTTCCGGTCACGGAATTGATCGCCTACTACTGGACGTTCGGTCCACGGCTCTACAAAGGGTTGCCCGGAGCGTTTCTCGAAACCTACACGCTCGATGGCAAAGGACGCACGCCGGCCAAAGGCGACATCTTCAAGAATCCGGCGCTCGCCAAAACACTGCGCTTGATCGGCGAGAAAGGCCGCGACGCATTCTATAAAGGCGAGATTGCGGATAAGATCGACAGTTTCATGTCGGCTAATAGCGGATTTCTGCGCAAAGCCGATTTCGAAAAGCATGCATCGACATGGGCCGATCCCATCTCGACGAATTATCGCGGTTACGATGTGTTCGAATTGCCGCCGAACGGTCAGGGCATCGCGACGCTGCAGATCTTAAACATTCTTGAAGGATTCGATCTGCGCGCAATGGGACGCAATTCGCCCGAAACGTTGCACACGATGATCGAAGCGAAGAAAATTGTTTGGGCCGATCGCGCGAAGTTTTATGCCGATCCCGCATTCGCGAAGATTCCATTGAAAGGTTTGCTCTCGAAAGAATATGCGGCTGAGCGTCGCAAGTTGATCGATCCGAACCACGCGGCAAAAAAAGTTGAAGCGGGAAATCCCGCGCTCGATCAAGGCGACACGATTTACATGTGCACAGCCGACGACGAAGGAAACATGGTTTCGCTTATTCAAAGCAACCACCGCGGAATGGGCAGCGGCATTGTCGTCCCCGGGCTCGGATTCATGTTTCAGGATCGCGGCGAACTTTTCTCTATCGATTCGGACCATGCGAATGTTTACGCGCCGGGCAAGCGCCCGTTTCACACCATTATTCCCGGTTTCGTCATGAAAGATGGCAAGCCGTGGGAAGCGTTCGGCGTGATGGGCGGCGGGATGCAGCCACAAGGTCACGTGCAGGTGCTCACCAACCAGATCGATTTCGGATTTAACGTGCAGGAAGCCGGTGACGCCTCGCGGTGGCAACACGAAGGCGATAACGAACCGACGGGAGAAAAAATGACTGAATCGGGCGGCTACGTCGAAGTCGAGAGCGGCATTCCCTACGAAACAGTGCGCGAACTGCGCAAACGCGGACACGACGTGCGTTTCGACGTTGGCGGCTATGGCGGTTACCAGGCAATCAAAGTCGAAGTGCACGACGGCCAGCGCGTTTACGTCGGAGCGAGCGAGTCACGCAAAGACGGCCAGGCGACAGGATATTAATCGCGCCGCGGCTGCGATTTTTTGGCAAGAATTTTCGAGGGGATTGTCATTGAATCGATTGTCTCGTTTCGCCTAAGATCCGCGCGCCTATGAGTTGGAGTAGAGAAGAAGCGCTTACGGATCCCGCCGTACGAGAGCCGCTAATTTTCCTTTCGGAATTCCGATTTTTTTTGCAGGATATTCCGGTCGAGATCGCGGTGCGGCTGTATCGTCCGATTCATTCAAATAGAATCGTCGTGCGGCGGAGTCACGAGATATCGGTTAGTGGAGTGAGCCCTCAGCGCGCGGCATTGTGCGCGGACGAAGCTAGTGAAGGCGAAGTTCTTCACGTAGCTGTCGACGAACTTCTTTGCCTCTACAAGGCGGCTCGGGGCCAAGGCTTGAAGCCAGACGCATCCTGGTTAAAGCCGAACGCCGATTTTAGTTAGAAACATCCACCGTTCGACAAACCCGACTACTTCACCGTAACGGTAAACGTTTTCGTAGTTGAGTTCCCGCATTGATCTGTAGCCGTCGCCGTCACCACAGTTGTGTCGACTGGAAAAAAGCTTCCCGCCGCCCGACTGGCGTGGGCTGCGATAAGTAAGCCTCGCCGTGACCGCTAATTCTTTTGCCCTTTGAGTTCGGCGAGCTGTTGTTCGGCCCGAGCGACATCGGATTTACGGGCGCTGCCGACGGCGAGAAGCTCCTGTTGCCGATGCAGGTTTGCCTCGGCCACATCAAGCTCGGCACGCTCCCGTTTCGCCGCGGCGGCTTGGGCGGCTTGAGTTAACTGGGCCAAATCTGCTTTGGTACGTTCGTCGTTGACCGCTTGACCGTTGACCATGACCGAACTCACAGCGGCAGCTTGCTCCTTCGCCCGCTCGAGCCGCGAGTTTGCAAGATCGGCTTCCAATCGGAGGACGCGCAGGGCGCGTTGTTCGAGTTCCACCTGAGAAATGACGCCGATTCTGTAGAGATGTTCCGCGCCGGCCGCGTTGCGCTTAGCGCGCTCAAAATCTTTCTCCAGTTTCGCAAGATCGACATCTGGCGTCCCCGCTTCCGACGATGCGGTGTCCGGTAACTCTGCATCGGCGCGATTTGGAACCAAAAGCGGCGGCTCGACGTCGAATGAATCGGTCTCCTGCTTCGTCCCATTGTCCTGCGCAAATGCAGTCGTGGCGGCGATCACAGCCAAAAGCGCCACGTCGCGCAACATGGCTGAAGATTACCACGAAACGACTCGTATCGGC
>QHRC01000149.1 GCA_003219995.1 Verrucomicrobiota bacterium | reverse complement strand
GCCGATCATGATTTCCTTTTCCACTTGCTGGAATTCTCACCGTCATACGGCCGGCGATAAAATGCTCCGCGAGATTGTCGATCTTGGCTTCGATCATGTGGAACTCGGCCATGGCATTCGCATCTCGCTCGTGCCGGGAATTCAAGAAATGTACGACGCAGGGAGAATCAAATTCAGCAGCCTGCACAATTTCTGTCCGCTTCCGGTGGAAGTCCTGGGCGCGTCTCCTGACTGTTACCAGTTTTCTTCGGCCTATTCCAAAGAACGCGAGCGCGCGGTCAAACAAACCCTTCAGACAATTGATTTCGCCGAGCGTCTCGGTGCGCCTTTCGTCGTCATGCATTTGGGCGAAGTAGCGATGACCTCGATCACCGATTCGCTCATCAAGCTGGCCAAAAACGGCAAATTGCTTTCTCGTGAATATGTCCGTCGAAAAATCCGTGGCGTACAAAAACGTGAGTCAGCCGCGCCTGCTTGTCTCGAACGGGTAAGAGATTGCGTGCGGCGGATCGTTGATTACGCCGCTTCGAAGAACATCAAACTCGGCGTGGAAGGGCGGCGTGGCTATGAAGAAATTCCGACCGAGCGCGAATTGCCAGAATTGCTCGATGCATTCAACTCATCGCAACTCGGTTACTGGCACGACTTCGGTCACATCCAGATCAAAGAGAATCTGGCGTTTGTCGACCACGCCGAGTGGCTGCGGCAAATCGCTCCGCGTACTTTTGGTTGCCATGTCCAGGATTGCATTTGGCCGGCCCAGGACCATCAGCCGCCTTTTGCCGGCGACGTCGATCTTGTGAAGCTTGTTCCACTTCTGCCGCGCGATTGCGTATTGGTTTGGGAAATGAGTCCTCGCAAAACCGCTATGGAAATCCGACGCTCGGTCGAAGCTTGGAAAAAACATTTCGGCGGATGAAAAAAATCCTCGTCACTCTGCTTCAGCTCGCCGTAACCATCGCGCTGCTGTTCTTGGTTTATCACGATCCGGGCAAACGCAAGGAAATGGAGCAAGCGCTCAGCCACGCGCGTTATTACTGGGTGGTCGCCGGAATTCTGGCATATGCAGTGGTCGAAATGGCCGCTGCTTTTCGCTGGCAGGTTCTACTTAAGGTCCAGGGCATTCGTCTAAGTCTTCCGCGGCTGTCCGGTCTTTTTCTAATCGGAATGTTTTACAATCAGTTCCTTCCCGGCGGCACCGGTGGCGACATCATCAAGAGTTACCTGCTGCTCAAAGAAACCCCCGATCGCAAAGCTGGCGCGCTCCTTGCCGTTGTCTTTGATCGGTTCATTGGCTTGGTCGCGTTGGTTGCGATTACTGCCACGCTCGTTAGTCTGCGGTTCGATCTGCTTTCGCAAACGCCCGAAACCCGCCGGTTACTTTGGTTTCTGCTCGTTCTTCTCGGCACTTCGATCGCCGGTTTGCTTGCCAGTTTTGTCATCAGCGGATTCAATCTTTTCCATCTGCTCCCGCAAAAATTTCCCGGCCGTGAAAAACTAATCGAGATCGCCGCCGCTTATCATCTCTACGCTCGTCATTGGTTTGCAACGCTGATCGCTTTTGGCGCATCCCTCGTCGCGCATCTCGCCACGTTCACCACTTTCCTTTGCGCGGCCTACGCATTACGCGCTGACGTGCCCGTGACTAATTTTTTTGCCGTAATGCCGATTGAGCGGACGATCTCGGCGCTACCTATCAGTTTCGCTGGGGTCGGCCTTCGCGAAAGAGTTCTGCAGACCATGCTCCACCAACTTTGCGGCGTTCCCGAAGGAGTAGCCGTGCTCATTGGCTCACTCAGTTTTCTGATCATCCTCCTCTGCTGCGTTCCAGGCGCGATCGTTTATTTCTTCTACAAACCAAGCGGCGTGCCGCGACATGTCCGCTTGCGCGAGATGCAGCGGGAAGTCGCGACGCTCGAGCATGAAATCAGCGAGCCGAAGTAAATCCACCCGGAGATCGCCATCCGCGCCGCGAAAATCGCACCGTCCATTTGTGAGCGCGACCTTTGCCATGACGGTTGATGGAAAAATTACCACCCGCAATTTCTCGCCGGTCGATTTCACTTCGCGCGAAGACAAGCTGCATTTGTTTCGCCAGCGCGCGTTGGCCGACGCGGTTTTGATCGGGCACAGCACCCTCAAGCGCGACAATGTCCGGCTCGGCTTGCCAAAAACGAACCTCCCCGAAACGAGAATCGCACGTAGTCAGACACCTTACCCGATTCGTGTCATTGTCTCCAACGAAGGAAAGATCGACCATCGATTAAAGATCTTTCAAACCGATATCTCACCGATCCTTATTTTTTCGACAACACAGATGCCGCAGAATTTTCGGGCAGCGCTTCGCGAAAAAGCGACGCTGTATTTAACGAGACACCGACATGTCGATCTTGCCGCCATGTTACGGAAGTTGCGCAGCAAATACAACGTGCGCACGGTCGCCTGCGAAGGTGGCGCAACCCTTTTCCGTTCGCTTTTGGAGCGCGGCTTGATCAATCAACTTAATCTTACCGTTACCCCTTACATCTTCGGCGGAGCTAACGCGCCGACTTTGACCGGCCTGAGCAAGGAATTTTTACCGGCCAGCGTCCATTGTTCGTTGATCGACATGCGCGTGGTCGGCGATGAATGTTTCCTGACTTACCGAATCAAGCACCGCCACTGAGTGCGCGATTTCCATTGCTGGCACGCGGTCGCCGCACCAGCTCACCACCGCAGTTGGGACAGACTGAATTCATCTCTTCTCTGCACCTGGAGCAGAATGTGCATTCATAGGTGCAGATATAGGCCTCGCTTCCCGCCGTCAGCACGCGGCCGCATTTTTCGCATGATCCCTTCATTTCTAACGCCATTTCTTTCTCCTTTCTATCTTGAAAGATTTTGTCAAAACTATCGTATCTCGAGCAGAAGACGCGCAACATCGCTGAATGGCGTGGGTTACCAGCTTATCCCCACCTTTACGATGCGCCGCAGACTCGCCAAGTTGAACGCAGTCCTCGCACTTCTTCCGATTTCGGTTCTGGCGCAAGCCACCGTCGAGGGACGCGTGGAACTGCCGAAATCACATTCAGCGCCGGTGATGGCGAAGCGCTACGAGATTATTACTCGCGCTGGCGTCCTTTCGACCCAGCCGCCGTTGGCGGTGGTTTATCTGGATGGCTCTTTTCCAAAACAAACTTCGCCTCTTACGAAACAGATCGTGCAAAAAGATTTGACATTCATTCCATCGCTCTTGCCAGTGCAAGTCGGTACAAGAGTTGAGTTCCCAAACCTCGACGATACCTATCACAGCATTTTTTCGTACTCTCCCGCGAAGCGATTCGATCTTGGCCGCTATCGCCCGGAGGAGAGACCAATCCCGTCGGAGATTTTTGACAAGGCCGGGCTAGTGACGCTTCGCTGTGATATCCACGAGCACATGCGCGGCCTTATTCTCGTTCTTAACACTCCACATTTTGCCATGACAGATGCGGACGGGCGATTTCGGCTGCGCGGACTTCCTTCCGGCCATTACACGCTCAAGGCTTGGATCGACAGCAAGACCACGCACGAACAGCTCGTGGAATTGAAGCGCGGCGAGACAGTGCGCGTTGATTTTCCATGAATTATGTAGCCGAGACAAATAAGCGACGCGCGACGAGTTTTCGGGCGAAGTTGTTGGCGGCGATGATGCTGGTGACTTCGGGGTTGACGGCTCTCGGGCTTTATCTCGCTCAGCGCAACGTCGCGGCAACGGCAGAACGTGAGTTGCGGCAGAATTTTCAGGCCGAACCTTCACTGGACAAACTTCGGGAATTGCGCCAGGCGGCGCTGGCCGAGCGTTGCCGCGCGCTGGCATTGAAGCCAAGAATCCACGCGGCGCTCGAAGACAACGCCCTCGATCTTTTGTATCCAAGCGCCAAGGATGAATTACGCGATTTGATGGAAGGCGAGGAGCCAGCGCCGGAACGAGCCGCGCATTCACTTCACGCCAAGTTCTATCGGTTCTTAGATGAAAACGGAGCCGTTCTGTCGCCGCCAAATCCAAAGGAGATCGGTGAATTGGGTGGAGATGCGGAGGCGCAGTTGGCCTTGAAAAAATTACCTCAGACGCAGCAAATCGGTTACCTCCCCGAAAATGCTGATGGCCCTGAAGCAGCGGTTGACGAAATAATGGTCGTTCCGATTTTTTCCACGGACACGGGCAGCGTCATCTCCGCGTTCGTCGTTGGATTTAAACCTTTCGAGCTTGGCCTCAAGCGTGCCGGCACCGCAATGGTAAGTGGCATTTGGGTCAAGGGCCGAGTGTACTTGTTATTCCTCCCGGCCTCGGCGGAAGCTGCGCTCGGCGCGCAAATAAGCGAT
>QHRC01000069.1 GCA_003219995.1 Verrucomicrobiota bacterium | reverse complement strand
AGCGAACCAGACCGCACTTTCCGAAAAACGGCGAAGGCTGGCTGACGGTGGCTGGCGCAATGGAAAACAATCTAAAAAATGTGGATGTTTCGTTTCCGCTCGGCTGTTTCACTTGCGTGACGGGCGTCTCAGGCAGCGGCAAATCGACTCTGGTCGACGACATTCTGCGCCGGGCACTGTTTCGCCATTTTTACAATTCGAAAGAGAGACCTGGCTCATATCGCGCCATCCACGGCCTCGAACAAATCGACAAAGCGATCGTGATCGATCAAAGCGCGATTGGCCGCACGCCGCGCTCGAATCCGATCACCTACACGGGGGCGTTCACCCCAATTCGGGACCTCTTCGCGCAGTTACCGGCGGCGCGCGTGCGCGGCTATGAGACAGGACGTTTTAGTTTCAATGTCAAAGGGGGGCGCTGCGAAAATTGCGAGGGCGGCGGACTGATCAAGATCGAGATGCACTTTTTGCCCGATGTCTACGTTGAGTGCGAAGTTTGCCGGGGCCAGCGTTACAATCGCGAGACGCTCGAGATTACCTACAAAGGTAAGAATATTGCCGATGTGCTGAAATTAACGGTAGATGAAGCGGCGCGATTCTTCCGGAATGTGCCAACCATTTCAGACAAGTTGACGGCGTTGCTCGATGTCGGTCTTGGCTATTTACAGCTCGGTCAGGCTGGGACGACGCTTTCCGGCGGAGAAGCCCAACGGGTCAAACTTGCGACCGAGCTTGCGAAAAAAGCGACCGGTCGCACACTTTACATATTGGACGAGCCGACGACCGGTCTGCATTTCGCGGACATTGAAAAACTGCTGCAAGTGCTGATGAAGCTGCGCGACGCCGGAAATACAGTCGTTGTGATCGAGCACAATCTGGAAATGATCAAATGCGCCGATTGGATTGTCGATCTTGGACCGGAAGCGGGCGAGGAGGGCGGTGAGGTTGTCGGAACGGGTCCGCCAGAGGCAATTGTCGATCTTGCAGAAAGTTACACTGGAAAATTTTTGCGGCCGCTCCTGGTGGAAAGAAGATGAAGGCATTTAGAGACCGTCCCGCATTGGTTTTCGCCGCTTTCTTCGTCCTGATCTGGCAATCTTCACGGGCCGAAGTTTCGCCTGAGCTGGTGGAGGCGGCGGCGCCGTTAGCGGAGGGAGTGCCGGAAGTTGCGGTAGTGCGTCTGCAAACATTGCTTGGTCGCAATTTATCCGACGAAGGGTGGCGCGCCGTCGCAGAAAAACTTGCGGAAGCGTTAGTCGCGGCAAAGCAGCCAGCTGACGCGCTTAATTTGCTTGCGGATCCGCGGCTCGGCGAAATTTCCTCGACAAAATTCTGGCGGGCGCAAGCTCTGTCCAGTTTGCGCCGATGGACGGAAGCATTGCCGCTCTACGAGGAGTCGGCGAGGGCTCATAATTCGCCTTTTCGCGAGAGCGCAATTTTTGGAGCGGCAGAAATGTTGCGAGCACTAGGGCGGCGGGATGGAGCGCTGCAGAAACTGTCCATTCTTTTTCCGGACAAACAGTGGGCTACTCGGGCGCGGCTCCGATCGGGCGAACTGTATATCGATAAATCCGACGCCGTTAATGCCCGGCGGGTGCTGGACGAGATGCAACCGAAGTCGACCGCGGAAAGAAAGGAGCGGCGTCTTTTGCGTGGCCGGCTCGAGCTGATCTTGCAGCGGCCGGAGAGAGCGATCGGGGCGTTTCAAGCGTTTCTAAAAAGGCCGGAGAGCGCCAGTCACGCGGTGGTGATCGCAGCGCTTTGCGGGATTGCCGATGCGCATTTGCAATTGAAAACGCCAGAGACGGGCGACGATGTACTGGAGGATTTCATTGAGAGGCATCCGCAAGATGTCGATCTGGCGCTTATTTTTGCAAAATTGGATGAGCTGTATCGCGCGGAGCGAAAATTGTCGCGGAATGAACTGGAGCGCTGGGCCAGAGATCCAGCCCAACCCCGGCGGGGGTTTGCACAGTGGTATTTGGCGCGCCTCGATCTCCGGGCCGGACGGCGTGACCGGGCTTTGGAATCGTTTGCCGCGCTGCGCCGCAACGAAACCAAATCCGCGGCGCTTGCTCCGGCCCTCCTCGAGTACGCGCGGCTCAAATCGGAAGAACGCGATTTTGATGGTGCGATTGGGGTTCTGAACGAAGCGCGCGCTCTCCAACCGGAGGCGACTTTGCGTGATCGCATCGATCTAATGGCGGCACACACGCAATATCTGGCCAAGAGATTTGAAATTGCGACCGCGACCTTTGAGAGAATCGCGCATTCAGCGTCGCCGTGGGCAAAGATATCACTTTTCAATGCCTCCATCGGCTGGCTTCAACTCGGCGATCACGCTCGTTTTCTGGCCGATTACGATGAATTTGAGAAACAGGCCGGCGACGAGGAATCGCGCGCCGAGATGCGACTCGAGGAAGGATTGGTCCAGGCGGCAAATGGCGGTGAGAAAGCGGTCGACTCGCTGCAAAGTTTCTTGCGCGATTTCCCCCGGAACCCGCGCGCTTCGGAGGCGTGGGTCGCTTTGGCCGAACTGGCCTTTCATTCCACGCCGCCGCGCCTGGACGAAGCGCAAAAGGATCTCGCCCGCGCAGCGGAGTCCAAACCGACGGCGGCAGCGGCGGAGCGGAGCGATTATCTCCTGATTTGGATTAAGGACGCTGAGAGCCCAAACGCCGCAGATGTGCTCGAACTGGGAAATCTTTTTCTGCAAAAACATGACGCATCATCGTTCGCGCCGGATGTGCGAATGAAATTAGCGGAGACTTATTATCGCCGGCAGGATTTCTCAAATGCCCAAACGCAGTTCGAGCTTCTGGCGCAACAAAATCCGCCGGGGCCGCTCACGGAGAAGGCGCTTTTTTTCGCGGCGGAATCGGCGTTGTCAAGCATGGGCGCGCATTCGCTTGATCGGGCGATCGTCCTTTTTGACCAAGTGGTGCGCCTGAACGGGGAGCTCAAATGGGCCGCGCGCAACGAGCAGGCTGTAATCGAACGCAAACTGGGCAAACCGCAGGATGCGGTCCTATTATATGACGAAGTGTTGAAGAGCGACGCGGGTCCGTTCGAAAAGCGAGAAGCACTTTGCGGCAAAGGCGACATTCTTTTCGAGATGGGTGGGAACGTAAATTATCGACGGGCGATCGAAGCTTACGATCAGTTGGCTTCGGACAAGGAGGAGCCGATCCATTGGCGCAACCAAGCGCTTTTCAAAAAAGGCCTTTGTTTAGAGAAAGCAACCGATCGGGCGGGCGCGCTTTCGGCGTTTTACAACGTCCTGGAGAATGAGGCACGCCCGGACCGGCGGCGCGAACTCTTCTGGTATTACAAAGCAGGATTTAACGCAGCGCGACTCCTGGAAGATGATTCCAAATGGGAATCTGCGGCCGCTATTTATCAGACGTTGGCAGCGATTGGAGGCAACCGGAGCGAAGAAGCGAAGGCGCGGCTCAATCGACTGCGCTTGGAGCATTTCCTTTGGGGAGATTGACTCGGCAGAGTTTCGCGACCTGATTGTGAGGTACTTTCGACAATGTCTGAAAACGTCGTTTTTTTGTCCGAAAGGTATTCAAAGAGCGCATTCGTTTTCTGTTGCAACGCAGTGCCAAAAGGGGCACACTTCGTCTATGACAACCAGGGTTTTACACCTATGCGGTTGGTCGATCCGGTGTGCAGGTGTGGCGTTGTCGCTCGCACTTTGTGCATCAGTGATTGCTGATTCGAGCAAAAACGTAGTCATCCCGGCAAAACAGCAGCTGGCGGCCCAAAAGAGGGTAAAGAAAGTGTGCTACGTAATGATCTCTGGCTGGGGTATTCCGCAGCCTTGCGATCGGCTCGGCGGCATTCCGACCACCGTTTATCCGATGGACCGTCTCGCGAGATAAGAACTAGTCTTTGCGCGACGATCTCGGCAGGATTAATCCGTTGCCATTATGGCGGCGGATTGACGGTGTTTTGTTTTCCAACTCATGAGAGCGCGAAGCCTGCGGCCCACTTTCTCGATCGGATGCTTCTCCGCAGCGCGGAGCAACTTCGCGTAACTCTTTCGGCCGCTTTTCATTTCGTGAATGAATTCGCGCGCAAATTTTCCTGAGCGGATTTCGCGCAGAGCTGCTTCCATTTTTCGTCGCACAGTTGCATCGACAATCCGTGGGCCGACGGTCAATTCGCCCCATTTCGCCGTGTCAGAAATGAGCGCGCGCATCCCATTGATTCCGGCCTCATGGATAAGATCAACAATAAACTTGAGCTCGTGCAGGCATTCGAAATAAGCGAGCTCGGCGGGATAACCCGCGCGGACGAGCGTTTCAAACCCAGCGCGGATGAGCGCGCTGGTTCCGCCGCAGAGTACGGCTTGTTCGCCAAACAAATCTGTTTCCGTTTCCTCACGGAAATTCGTTTCAATCACCCCCGCACGGGTGCATCCAATCCCCTTCGCCCAAGCCAGGGTCGTCCGTTTAGCGCGTCGGGTCCGATTTTGATGAACGGCAATTAATCCTGGCACACCGCGACCATGCACAAATTCACGGCGCACCATCGGACCGAGGCCCTTGGGGGCGACCATCACGACATCGACATCTTTCGGAGGAACGATCGTGCGATAATGGATGGCGAAACCGTGTGCGAAAAGCAGCGTTTGGCCGGAACGTAAATAGGGAGCGATTTCCTTTTCATACACCACGGGCATTCTCGAATCGGGCAGGGCAAGAAAAATAACGTCGCCGCGCCGCACCGCCTCGGGTGTCTTGCAAACGTTAAGGCCGTAGCGCCACGCCGCAGCGCGCGACTTGCTTCCGGGATAAAGCCCAACGACGACAGTGATTCCGCTGTCGCGCAGGTTTAATGCGTGCGCGCGGCCCTGCGCTCCGAAACCGACCACAGCGCAGGTTTTTCCCTTGAGCCAGCGAAGGTCGCTGTCTTCATCGGTGTAAATGCGTGCCGCCCTACGACGCCGCGGAAGTTTGTCCATCGAGGGTTGTTGTAGCCGAGGTCGCCGACCTCGGCTAGTCAGAAGGGCAACGTTCGGCGATCCCGGTTGCAGCGGTGCCGTGCGCTTAATTGGCTGCGGCTTGCGATTTCGCGAATGCCTGTAAGCGGTTCACCTGCGCGAGCGTGGCACGGACCTCATCGGCGCGCCCCATTTTTTCCAGGATATTTGAAAGTAACAGGTACTGTCGCGGCTCGTCTGGTTGCCGCGAGACGGCGCGGCGCTGCGCGGCAAAAGCTTCCTCCAGGCGATTCTCGCGCAGTCGAATCAGCGCGATGAGGTTGAGCGCTTCGGTATCATGAACATCGAGCCGGCTGGCATGGCCAAGGGAAGCATCGGCTCGTCTTACGTCGCCTTGTTGCGCGTACAAGCGACCGAGCGCGAGGGCCGCGCCGTAGTGCCACCAATTATGGCGCGCGAAATTTTCGACGAGATGCACGGCGGCGTCGGGTCCTTGCGTTTCACGAAGAACTTCGGATTCGAAGCTGATGATTTCCCAAATGTCCGGGTATGCGACGCGAGAGTTCTCAAGAATGCCCAGCGCCGCTTTGTCGTCTTTTGCCTTATGTCGAAGATGCGCGAGGTTGACCGCGGCGATCCACGTGCGCGGATATTCTCTGCGCGTTTGTACGGCCGCCCGTGCCGACCAATCGAACATTGCTTCAGCCTCGGCCGTCTTGCCTATTCGGAACAGTAAGCCAGCGAGATTGTTGCGCGCGATCGGATAATTGGGGGTGATCTCGAGCACGCGTCTGAACATCTTCTCGGCGGCGGCGTCATCACCGCGATGGGCGTAAATTTGAGCGAGATTGGCGGCGACCCTCGTGCTCGTGCCGCCTGCGGCAAGCGTGCGCTTGTAAAACGTCTCCTCGTTTACCCAATCGCTGCTGCGTATCGCGCTGCGAACGCCAAAGGCAATTACCGCGACAGATACGAATGCACCGACGACACCCCGATAGCGCACCGGCAATTCAAACGCGCAGCCGGCGAGAAAAACCAGGAACCCGACGCTCGGCAAGTAGAGCCAGTGCTCAGCGACCGTCGCATCCAACTGGATGACATTGGAAATCGGCAAATAACCAGCGAGAAACCAGCTTGCACCGAAGATACGCGCCGGCTGACCGGGACCTCTTTTTGCGCTGCCGCAGATCAAAGCAGCGAGGACAAACAATCCAACCACGGACAGGTATTCGATACCAATCGCCCGTCGCCAGTCTGCGTTGCTGCGGCAGGCCGCCGGATTGAATACCGTGCGTTCCATGTGCAGATTGCCGGGAAAAATCATCAGACGACCGTAATCGCCGAGCGTTCGCGCCATCAGCACGGCGCGAAGGGGTCCACTCCAGCCGGCATCGGGCATAGGCGTCGTGCGCCTTTCGGGTAGATAACGGAGAGCCATGTAAATGGCGATGAGCGCGACGCAGCAGGCCACCGCCCAGATGCGCGTGCGAAGCCGCACCTGTTTCTTCTCGACGAGAAGCAGGTGAGCGACAAAGAGCGCGAGCCAGACGCAGGCGATCTCGCGCGATAACAACGCGAGCAGACCTGAGACAGCAGCGAGTAAATAGAGCGAGCCACGGAGAACTGTGCCCCGAGCCCGTTGCGCGCGCAGAAATAGTAGCCACGCGGCGCTGGCAAAGAGAAATGCGAGACTGTCGGCGCGCCCCGAGATGTAATCTACCGCCGCACTGTGAACCGGGTGCACAACCCAGATCATCGCGACGCAGAACGCAGCCGTGGAGAGCGAGGAAAAAGAGCACCGTTGCGCACGGTCACGGACGGCAACTGAGACCCGGCGCAAGAAGAGCGATGCGAAGAGTTGGCGAAGCAAGAAGTAGAGCAGAACACCGCTACCGGCGTGCAGGAGCATATTCGTCAGGTGAAAGCCGTACGAGTCGGTGTTCCAAAAAAAGTAATCGACGATGAATGAGATGTTCTGCACCGGCCGGTAATGGGCCGAGAGCGAATCCAGAAACAGATAGTGTCGAAAGGTCTCGAGGATCAGGAGCGGACTCTTAATGAACGGGTTATCATGAGACAAATATTGATCGTCCCAGATGCGCTCCCCTTGCAGGGCAGGCGCGCGCACGATGACGCCGATAACTATAAGGAGAAGAACACGGAGCCATTCTCTGCGCAGATAAGTCGCGAGTTTCGATAGGCGGGAAATTGGAGCCCAATCGCCAACTGCTCGCAGACACGGAACCGGGTGGGTGGTTCTCGGCCTAACGAGCGGGGTTGGTAAGGCGAGCACGAGACACAGTTGCGAGACGGAGCGACTTCCGAGTCTTGTTCGCATGACTCATTCCCTGCCACTCCCGCTTTGCGGGAATGACAGGAGAATGAATCGCCGCCAGATTCCTACGGCTGGATGGGGTAGGGCGACCAGAACTCTGACGGTGCAACGTCCGATAACCCTGCGAAACTGTCCTTCGGAACGCCCGGCAGTGTGTCCACGACCTCGGCACCGTAGGGGTGGCCGAGGAGGTCATTACCCGTGTTGTAAAGGACCGTGCCTCTTTTCAAGTAATTCGTCCAATCGACAACGGCAACTGTATTGCCGGTAACCCGGTTGGTTTCGATCGCGTATTGATCGACTGCGGAGTCGATCATGCGCAGATCGTTTAGAATTCGAGTGGCCTGCGAACGTTTGCGGGCCCGGAGAAATCCAGGCACGGCAATCGCCGCGAGCAACGCGATGATCGCGACCACGATCATGATTTCCACGAGGGTGAAGCCCCCGCGGCGTTTGTTGATGGTGTTTAACATACTGCTATTGCTTTCTTTATCTTTTGTTTGTTTGACTGCGCTCCGCGATACGATCGTGGAGGTCTCTTTATGAAGCAGTGTTGATGCCAACCGCAGCGCTTTTTCACATTTTGCCGGGGGTATGCGCTTCGCCGCAAACCTGTTACACCGGGCGCACGCATCGTGCTTGAATAGCGGCGTGAGATTCTTGAAATCGGCCTTCCGTTATTCCGTCGGCGCCAGCCACTACATTTTTGTGGTCGTCTTTCTTCTGCGCATCGTTGTTCTGACGAGACTAGCAGGTTCTCCGTTCCTGCTCCCCATGCGTGGGGACATGCACTTCTATGATGATTGGGCGCAACGCATCCTGCACGGCCAACTCACGGACCATCTGGCCTTCTACGGTCTACCACTCTATGCCTATTTGCTCGCGCTGATCTATAAACTGGCTGGCTATGGCCCATTCGTTCCCGGTCTGTTGCAGGCCTGCCTCGATGCCGGAACGGCTGTAGTTCTCTACAAGCTCGGGGTAAGCGTTTTCTCGCCGCCGACGGAGGAGTCAGGAAAAACTCACGGCGGCCCCCGGAGTTTTATTCTGGGGAAGCGAGGTCACGTCGTTGGAATACTTGCCGCTATCGGCTGGGCCTTTTTTGTTCCGGCGCAGACCTACGCAGTCATCCTAATGCCGACAGCGTGTTCGGTTTTTGTTTTTTGGCTTTTGCTTTGGTTAATCGTGCGAAGAAGATCGGCGCCGAGCGGACGCGCGTCTTTCGTCTATGGTTTGTTCACCGGTGTCGCTGCGATGGGTGTTGCGACAATTCTTTTCCTTACTCCGCTGCTACTTGCGGCCATCGTTTTCAAGCCGCGGCCCCCGAGCCATGAACGATCAGCTATCGCGACGCTAAGTGCCATCGCCCTTCTTTTTCTCGGAATCGGCATCGGCACTTCGCCTTGTTGGATCCATAACTATTTCGTCGCGCGCGATCCTGTTTTTCTGTCCGCTCACAGTGGCGTGAATTTTTGGATCGGCAATAACCCGCTCGCGACTGGGTATCCCCGGTTCCCTCCAGGCTTGCATGCCGGGCAGGAAGTAATGCTGAAGGAGTCGATCAACGTTGCCGAAAAAGCCGCCGGTCGTCCACTTAAGCGATCGGAAGTCTCTGCCTACTGGTTTGCCAAGGCGAAAGCTTACATCGGCCACCACTTCGGCGCATGGCTGAACTTGCTCTGGACGAAGGTGTGCAATTTCTGGAACGCATTTCAATATGATGACCTGAGTATGATCACCGCTCTCCGGGAGCATCAGGTGATTTTCCCCGGGCTGCGGTTTGGAATTGTCGCCGCCTTGGCTATTCCCGGTCTATTGATCGCCTGGATCGCACTGCCTCTCTCACGCTGGATCACTGCGGCGGTCGTCCTGCATATGATTTCGTTGCTCAGTGTTTTTGTGACGGAGCGCTATCGCCTTGCGGCGGTTCCCGGCCTGCTTCTGTTCGCCGCTTACGGCATGTGGGTACTTTGGGAGAGCTGTGCCACGATCAATTATCGTCGAGCGACCATTTATGTTTTGCTTTTAGTTCTGGCAACCTGGTTCGTTTCTATCCCAAAGCGCGACCCGTCGCTCTGGGCCTTGGACAGTTACAATGCAGGCTGGCAGGCACTCGAGTCGAACGACCTGCCGTTGGCAGAACAGAAGTTAAGGGTCGCTTATGCTTACGTGCCTGAAAACGCGGAGTTGAATTTTGCCCTGGGCAATCTTCGGCTCCGGCAGGGGGATAAGCCAACGGCGAAATCTTATTATTTTGCTACCCTCCATCTCGATCCGAACCACGAAGGGGCCTACAACAACCTTGGCATTCTAGCCTTGGAAGAAAAACGTTGGAGTCTCGCGGCCAAGTTCTTCGCGAAAGCATTGGAACAGGATCCAAACGACGCCAAAACGCATTATTTGGTCGCTAAAATTCTTTTGGTTGAGCGCGATCTCGAAAATGCGCGTAAAGAAATCGATCGCGCTATTGAGCTTGAGCCCAATCAGCCCGCGTTCGCGAAATTACGGCAGCAAATTGCCAGTGAATGACAGCTGGCTGTATCGCGATCAGCAAACTCTCCGTTCAAAAAGCTGCGTGCGACCATCGTGGTCGTGGAACTCGAAACGGCGTTTTGAAACGCAATTCAATGAGCATCAGAAAATAGTCGAACATGACTCTCGGATTCAGTTTGCTTCGTCCGCGTTGGCGATTAGCGAACTGATAACCAAGCTCGCGAAGGCGAATCGCGCTTTTCCCAAAATGCTGAACGGCCCGCACGTAAAGATAGATCAAAATCTTGTAGCCACGCGGGTGAAGATAGCCGTCATCAATCGATTCAAACACTTCGCGACGCACTACAAAAAAGCCCGACATCGGATCAGAAAAAGGAACATTGGCCAGAAAGCGCGCCAGCATTGTCGCAATCGCGCTTCCAAGGCGGCGGAATCGCGACCATTTTCCGTCGCTGCCGCCCGCAGCGCGCCGGGTCGCGACCGCGAACTCGGCATGGGCTGCCTCCTCTAACAGCGCTGGCACAAGCGCGACGTCGTGTTGCAAATCCGCGTCCATTACTCCCAAAATCCTTCCGCGGCCACGACGAAATCCGCAGATGACAGCGGAGCTTAATCCGCGGACCTGGCGCCGCCGGATTACGTGCAACCACGGATATCGCTTCTGGAATTTTCGCGCCACAGCCCACGTCTGATCCGGTGAATCGTCATCCACCAAGATGACTTCGAAGCAGAGCCCCTCAAGGGCGTGGTCAATTTGACCAAAAAGCCGGGGAAGGTTTTCACGCTCGTTGTACGTCGGCAAGACGAGCGTCAAATCAAGGCAACTTTGTTCGCCTGGAAAATTTGTCGTGCCATTCCAGCGAGCGTGGACGCGCTGGTTCGCATCGACAAGCGGTCCGGGGGGAAGAGTAACCATCTCCCGTTCAGAGCAGCAGAGGATATGCCATTGCGCCTCATCCGCCGGACCGGCTGCTTACTTGATTAATCGTGAAGCGCGCAGCAATTGGAACGAGACTGGATCGTAAATCTGTGCGTGCACGAAGTAGCGCCAGTACTGGAACAGGTCCACCGCGGCCAGAATCAAGATCACACCTGCCAGAGCGAAAAGCGGCCTTATTCGTGGAGGCTTCTTTGCCATCTGGAGCACCTGCGATAAAGCGAGCCAACGCAAGGGTAAGTCCCAATAGGCGGCAAAGCGTAAGCTCATTCCATATGGCACAGCGGACATTAGGCCGTAGCTTGCTCCGAGAAAGAGCGCCCAAAAGACATCTGGTCGTGATTCCCTGTCGATCTGAAACAAAGCACCCAGGGCGAGAACGGTAACCAAAGGCGAGAGCAAAGTGAAATCGATCAAGTAACGGTACCAGACGCCATCCTGGAAAAGAATTGGATAGCTCAGTGCGGCCGATTTTTGCGTAAACATCCGATAGAACGAAATCCACTCGCCTATTCCGCCTACCAGCGCGGCCAGTGTCAATACCGCGAGCGCTGGGGCGAGGAAACTTACCACAAATAAGGAAACGCTCGCGCGGCCCAGTTTGAAAGACGCGAAGACAATCGACACGATGATCAACGCCGCGAAAACAAATGCGGCATTTTCTTTCGTTAGCACGAGAACGAAGAGACCGAAGCCGTAGCCCGCCAGCCACCCTTTGTGCTTCGGCGTTTGCAAATTCTCCCAGAGAAACCACGCGCACAGCACCGCCCAGAATGCGAAGTAACCATCTGCCAACGAACGTTGCGCCAAATGAATCTGTAGTGGCGCCACCGCCATCAACATGGTTAAGAGTAGCATGCGCTCGCTGCCGCCAAGCCGATAGGCGATAATCGCAGTAGCGAGCAATAAAAGAACACTCGAAACGAGCGAAATGCATCGCAGCGCAGTCAGTGGATCGAGCCGACTAACTGCAGCCAAAGCGCTGGCGGGCAACAAAAACCCAATGCGCGTCGCCGGCACGACTGCGTCGGAGCGTTCTTCTTGCCATTTTACGTACGCGCGCACGATGTCCGGATAATTCCAGATTCCTTCCTTTAGCGCTGTTTTGACGTAACGAGCATAGATGCCCTCGTCGTAACCGACGCCATGAAAGCCTGTGGTCGGCCACGCTCGGAGGAAAATTCCCGCGCTGAGGATGACAAACATTAGG
>QHRC01000148.1:6186-6752 GCA_003219995.1 Verrucomicrobiota bacterium | reverse complement strand
ATCATGAATTCCACCGAAGCTTGCATCGCGCTGAACATGTTGCCGACGGTTGGGCCGGTGCGGTTGCGGAAATTGCTGGAGGTTTTCAAAGATCCACCGCGCATACTGGACGCGAAGCGCAGCCAACTTCGCATGGTCGAAGGGATTGGAAATGAAGTCGCCGACCAAGTTTCAAATTGGGAATCGATTGTTGATCTTGCGGCGGAGCTAAAACGCGTCCGCGAATTTGGGGCGAGCGTTATCACACAGGAATCGCCTTCCTATCCAAAATCGCTGCGCGAAATTCACGCGCCGCCGATCGTTCTTTACGTTTGGGGCGAATTGGCGGAGCGCGATCATCACGCCATTGGGATAATCGGTGCGCGCCGCACCACGCATTACGGGACGGAGTCGGCGAAAAAGCTGGCCTACCAGCTTGCCTACGCTGGTTTGACGGTCATCAGCGGTCTGGCCCGCGGAATCGATACCGCCGCGCACCAGGGCGCATTGGCCGCGAAAGGGCGAACCATCGCCGTGATCGGATCCGGTTTGTCGAAGCTCTATCCGCCCGAGAATCGGGGCTTGGC
>QHRC01000148.1:0-6083 GCA_003219995.1 Verrucomicrobiota bacterium | reverse complement strand
TCGCTGGTTGGAGCCATGGGATTCTTGTTATCGAAGCTGGGCTGAACAGCGGCGCGTTGATCACCGCGTCCCAGGCGCTCGAGCAAGGACGCTCTGTTTACGCCGTGCCCGGTCACATCAATGCGCCGAGCGCGATGGGATCGAACCGTCTTATTCAGCAAGGCGCGAAGCTCGTCATGGACGCGAGTGATGTTCTCGATGATCTGCAAATTCTTTTGCCGGAAACAAAGCCATCTCCGGAGGCCGCGGTGCGTCCCTTGCCGCCGCTTACGGAAGACGAGCGCCGCGTTTACGCAGCGATTGATTCGACCGAAACGCCTATCGATCAGATCGCAGCCAAATGCGATTTGCCAAGCGCGATCGTCTCTTCTACTCTCCTCCGCCTCGAATTAAAGCGGCTGGTTAAACAGTTGCCCGGGAAATACTTTGTAAAGTTGGGGTAAGGCTGACTTCGTTAGGCAGACTCGCAGGCGCGTAACGTGCTCCGACTTGCAAAACGTCCGCATCTGCGGTTCGATTGCACGCTTCATGTCTAAATCACTGATTCTTGCCGAAAAGCCCAGCGTAGCGAGCGACCTCGCTCGCGCCCTCGGCGGCTTTAAGAAGGTCGACGACTATTTCGAAAGCGAACGTCACGTCATCTCTTCCGCTCTTGGTCATCTCGTCGAACTGGCTTTGCCGAGCGAGCTGGACGTAAAGCGGGGAAAATGGAGTTTCGCCAATCTACCGATTATTCCGGACGAGTTTGAGCTCAGGCCGATCGAGAAAACAAAGGCGCGTTTCAACCTACTCAAGCGTCTTATGCAGCGCAAAGATGTCGATGCACTTATCAATGCCTGCGACGCTGGGCGCGAAGGCGAACTCATTTTTCGCTATCTCCTCAAACTCATTGGCGTGAAGAAACCGGTGCGCCGGCTCTGGTTGCAGTCGATGACGGCGGAATCGATCCGCGCGGCCTTCGAACATTTGCGCTCGGATGAGGAAATGATCCCGCTGGCCAAAGCGGCTGTCTGTCGATCGGAAAGCGATTGGCTTGTCGGAATCAACGGCACGCGGGCGATGACCGCATTCAACAATCGGACCGGCGGTTTTCAGCTCACGCCGGTCGGCCGTGTGCAAACGCCGACGCTTGCGATTCTGGCCGAGCGCGAAGACAAGATTCACCATTTCAAGCCGCGCACCTATTTTGAAGTCTTCGCCGATTTCCAAGTGAAAGCCGGCCAGTATCGTGGCCGCTGGTTTCGTGAAGATTTTGCCAAAGACGGAGATGAAGACGCGCGTGCCGAGCGAATTTGGGACGGTGCGATTGCCGAGGAGATTAAGAGTCGTTGCCTTGAAAAGACCGGCGTTGCGACGGAGGAACGCAAGCCAACGACGCAAGCGCCGCCATTGCTTTACGATCTGACCAGTTTACAGCGCGAAGCGAACGCGCGCGGTTTCAGCGCCAAGCGCACTCTGCAAATTGCACAGCAACTCTACGAGCGTTTCAAGGTGATCACTTATCCGCGAACCGATTCTCGGTATCTGCCGGAGGACTACATTCCGACGGTAAAATCGACGTTAAGCAGGGTCGACAATCACCACGCGCGTAAAGCGCTGGAGAGCGGTTGGATCAGGCCATCAAAGCGGATTTTTAACAACGCGAAAATCTCCGATCACTTCGCCATCGTTCCCACCGGCACGGCGCCGCATGGTCTCGATGAAGTGCAGCAAAAAATTTACGACATGATCGTGCGCCGCTTCATCGCGGTGTTCTTCCCGCCGGCCCAATTCGAAGTTACCACCCAGAAGGACGCGTTCAAGACCGAGGGAAAAATCATTAAAGATCCTGGTTGGCTTGCAGTTTATGGCCGGGAAGCCGCGAGCGAGGAAACGACTGATCAATCTCTCGTGGCGATTTTGCCTAACGAACCGGCCAAAGTCCTCGATGTCGATGTAACGCAAAGCGAAACAAAACCGCCAGCGCGCTTTACTGAAGCGACACTTCTTTCCGCGATGGAAGGCGCGGGTAAGCTGGTGGAAGACGAGGAATTGCGCGAAGCCATGCGCGAGAAAGGCTTGGGCACGCCGGCGACGCGTTCAGCCATCATTGAGGGCTTGATTCACGACGGGTATGTAACGCGGGAAGGACGCGATCTGATTGCCACGGCCAAAGGTATGGCGCTCATCACGCTTCTTCGCGGGATCGACGTCACTGAGCTTTGCTCGCCCGAAATGATCGGTGAATGGGAATACAAACTCAAGCGCATGGCGAAAGGCCGTATGAAGCGCAAAGAATTCATGGCGCACATCAAAGAGTTCACGCGTGAAATTGTCGAGAAAGCAAAAAATTTCGAGGGCGACAGCGTGAGCGGTAATTTCGAAGTCTTGAACGTCAAATGTCCGAAATGCGGCGAAGGACCCTTCGATGAGGATTACCGCACATTTAAATGTCGATCCTGCGGTTTGATTGTTTGGAAGACAATGGCCGGGCGATTGTTCGAGCGGGCGGAAGTGGAAACGCTCCTAACGCAGGGAAAAGTCGGTCCGCTGGAAGGTTTTCGCAGCAAAGTAGGCCGCAAATTCAACGCGCTGGTTAAATTGGGCGAAGATTTCAAACCGCAATTCGACTTCGGAGAGAAGGGAATCGACAAGGAGCAAGAGATCGACACGGAGAAGCACGAGGCGCTCGGTTTATGTCCCGTTTGCCAAAAAGGGCAGGTTTATGTTCTGGAAAAAGCGTACGCGTGCGAAAATGCAATCGCCTCGCCCAAGACTTGCAACTTCCGCGTGAGCAAAGTGATTCTGCATCGCGAGATCCCCAAAGAGCAGGTGCAGAAAATGATCACGACCGGCAAGACCGATCTTCTCCCCAAGTTCGTCTCGAAAAAGGGCCGCCCGTTTTCCGCGCATCTCAAACTCGAGAACGGAAAAGTTGGCTTCGAATTCGCCGAGAGAAAACCCAGAGCGAAAAAAACAAGCGCGCAGCAAGCGGCTTAAAGCTGTTTTCACGACACGCAAAGACGCATTGACGCCACAATGCCTAGTGTGGTAGTTAATATCGTAACACTATGCGTTGCCCCAAGTGCGGGTCTCGTGATGACAAAGTCATCGATTCGCGCCAATCTCGGGATAGTTCCAGTATTCGACGACGTCGCGAATGTCTCAGTTGCGCCTATCGCTTCACCACTTACGAGGAAATCGAACGGTCGGATCTGCGGGTCGTGAAACGCGATCGCACGCATGAGCCATTCGATCGACGCAAACTGGCCGGCAGCATCGCGAAAGCGTTTGAAAAACGCTCGACCAGTCTCGTGACCCTAGAACAGGTCGTGGACGACATCGTGCACGATCTCGAGACCAGCGGGCGGGAAGTGCAATCAGCGGACATCGGCGCCAAGGTGCTCGAGAAACTGCGCGGCATCGATGAAGTGGCGTATTTGCGTTACGCCTCAGTGCATCGTCAATTTCAAGATGTCGACCAGTTTGTCGATGCCATTCAGGCGTTGGGCCGACGCGTGAAACCGGACACGAAGCAGCGTGAATTATTTCCGCCGGAACAAGTCAATCATGGTCGCGTTTAAAGAAGAATTTCCATATTTGCGCTGCGAATCTGGGCAGCTCTTCGAGTTCAACCGCGATTGGCTGCACGCGGCGATCACGCGGGCGGCGGATAAGGCGGGCTATCCGAGCTGGTGGCTCACCGATCACGTGACCGAGAGCATCGCGTTTTACTTGCACCTGCGAAATGACGAAAGCGTGGTCGCATTTAGCCAACTTTCACAAACGGTGCGTTACGTCCTGAAAGTGATCGGTTACAAAGAGATTATCCCCTACTTCAGCCCGGCGCCGCCGCCGATTTCCGTTTCGCTGCTCGAGATTGCGCATGAAGCAGGCACGGGTTATGAACTCGCCTTTTTCGATTGCCTGGAAAAACGAATCAATGCACTGGTCGAAACGGGCGTGGACAATTTGCACCTTTGCTCGCTGCAAGCTTGCGTGAAACATTTGCGCGGCGTGAAAACGTGGACGCGGGCCTGCGATTCTTTGCGTGAGGAAATTGTCTGCTTCATTCGCGAACGATTAACGTCGACCACGACCATGATCGAGCGGCTGAAATGTTCGCTGCGCTGATTAAGTGCCATGACCATCTTTGAAAAAATCATCGCACGTGAGATTCCGGCCAGGATCATTTGGGAAGATGACGACGCGGTTGCCTTTCATGACGTCAATCCACAGGCGCCGGTGCACGTGCTGATCGTCCCCAAAAAAGTGATTCCGCGTTTAGCCGGAGCGACCGAGGCTGAGCGTGGGCTTTTGGGAAAGCTTTTACTCGTGGCAGGCGATCTCGCGAAAAAACTCGGCATTGAAAGGAGCGGTTATCGAGTTGTGATAAACAGCGGGCCCGACGCCGGCGAAAGCGTGCCGCATTTGCACGTCCATTTGTTAGGCAAGCGCGCGCTCGCCTGGCCGCCCGGCTAAGATCGACAATGGAGCCGGTGCGCGCCGCGCAAGACCCGCAGGACAAAATTGTAGGGCAACCGCGTCGGTTGCCGCAAAGATGGCAAGCGGGGCGCCCGCCATACAACCTGCGCGTCGTATTAGATTAACAGATGCTCAAAATCTAATTGTTCGCTTTCTTCGCGCCGCTGTATAACCGACACGCCATGCCGCCGACACTCGAAACTGTCCGCCCAATTAAACTGACCGAGATCCGAGGAGCGCGAACCCGGATCGCAAGGACGATCGTGCGCACACCGTTGATTCGTCTCGAACTCGGTCCGGATTTTCCCGACATCCGATTGAAGCTGGAGAATTTGCAACCGATCAATTCGTACAAATTGCGCGGCGCCGCCAACGCCGTGGCGATGCTCTCCGAACTTGATCGCAAACGCGGCGTGTGGACAATCAGCGCCGGAAATGCTGGGCAAGGTGTCGCTTACGCGGCAAGAGAGGCAGGTGTGCCGTGCACGGTCGTCGTAATCGAAACAGCGCCGGAATCCAAGATCGAGCGGATGCGGGCGCTGGGCGCAAAGCTTATTCCGGTCCCGTACGATCTTGCCTGGAAGGCGCTCGAGGAACGTTCGTATCCTGGAGCCGAAGGAACCTTTGTCCATCCGTTCGACGATCACAATTTCATCGCCGGTCATGGAACGATGGGTCTCGAGATTCTAGAAGACGTGCCAGAGACCGCAGCTGTCATCGCCAGCATCGGCGGCGGGGGACTTATCACCGGCGTGGCCAGCGCGATCAAAGCGCTCAGGCCCGCCATGAAAATTTTTGGCGTCGAACCGGAAACAGCCGCGCCCGCGGCCCTCTCGTTCAAAAAAGGATCTCCTCAAGTTTTCAAGGATTTCAAGCAGTCGTTCGTCGACGGCGCGGGCGGCCAGAGCATGTTCCCGCGCATGTGGGAACGGATGAAACCGGTGGTGGACGATTACATTGTCGTCACGTTGGACGAGACGAAGAAAGCGATGCGACTCATGGCGGAAAAGGCGCGAATTATTTCCGAGGGCGCAGGCGCGTTGCCAGTGGCGGCAGGATTGAGCGGCAAAGCTGGCAAAGGTCCGATCGTCGTCGTCTCCGGCGGCAACATCGACATGAAGAAGTTCTGCGAGCTGATCGGCGCATCAGCCAGCTAAGGTGATGAAATTGCCATCACCTACCTGTGCTCCGCTCGGCGGAGTATTCGACCGGGTCCTGTCGAAAATAGCGCTGTAATTCCGCGTACAATTTCGGATGGTTAGCGCGTAGAGCGCGCGGTCGCTCAAAGAAGGCCTCGGTTACCACGGCGAAAAACTCGGCGGGATTAGTCGCTCCGTAAGTATCGAGAAGGGTTGGAACTCCCGTCTCATCGGCGGCCCGCAGCGAGGCAAACTCGGTTCTCATTACTTTGCGCCAGGATAATTGCTGCTCGCGCGTCACCAATCCCGGCACTCCATCGGCTGCATAATTTTCGTAGTCGAGCTGATGGGCAAATTCGTGAAAGACAACGTTCTTGCCATCGGAAGGGTCACCGGCGCCGGATTTGGCGGCGTCCCATGAAAGCACCATCGATCCCAACGTGCGGCCCGTTTCACCCAACCGAGTCATGCTCCCTTCTT
>QHRC01000147.1 GCA_003219995.1 Verrucomicrobiota bacterium | reverse complement strand
CTGAAGATTGACAAGTAAAACATCGACATGTTTCAACATTTCCGCGGTCGGTTCGCGATCTTCGCCGTAGAGACTGTAAACCGGAATCCCGAGACGCGGATGTTTGTAGCTTTGCCATTCCACCATGTTGTCCTGGGTTTGGCCGAGGAACCCGTGCTGCGGACCAAAAAAAGCGCGAAACCGGAATAAATCTCCGTTATGCCGCTCGAGGATATGCGACGCGTGTTCGAGATGCGACGAGACCGACGCCGGATGAAGCAGCGCGCCAACGCCCGCACCATGCAATTTTTCCGGCCAAAGCTCGCGGAGATGATCGAGTGGAAGTTCGACGCGCACGCGTGAGTTATAACATAATCATGGCGTTGTAGCTGCCGCTGTCCTCAGCGGCGGATTCGATAGACCTGCCGCCAGAGACGGCGGCAGCTACAACCATCTGCGCCGGATCACACCGACGATAATCGCGATCAATGTTACGGCCGCACAGAATTTCGCGAACAGTTCGCCATGCCGCACATAAAAAGTGAGATCGCGTTCCGTCGGAACATTCACCTCACCGGCGAGCACGCCTTCGGCGAAAGTGCCGCCAGTTTCATCCTGTAACAATTGCGTGACGCGGCCGAACTCATTCACGAAACAAGTCACGCCGGTATTTGCTGCCCGTACCATCGGACGGCGCGTTTCGACACAGCGGAAAACGGCGTTCGCCAGATGCTGTTGGGAACCGGCCGAATGCAAGAACCAACCATCGTTCGTCACATTTGCGAGCAGGTTTGCTCCTTTGAGAACGAATTGCCTGGTCAGCTCGCCGATTGTGTCCTCAAAGCAAATCAGCGGCGCAACCTGCACGTCGCCATTTGTTAGGCGAAAGACGGTGTAATTCTGACCCGCCTCGAAATCGCCCGGGACCCACCGGCTTGCGACAGCCGCAAAAAGCGGGAACGAATGCCGAAGCGGAATGTATTCACCAAACGGGACCAGATGAAGCTTGCGATAAATTTGCACCTGCTGACCAGAATTCGAAACGAGCGCCGCGGCATTATACTCATGGCCATTTTCCACATCGATCGTTCCGAGGAGCAAGCCTGTCTTGCTCGACGCGGCAAAATCCATAACGAAACGATAAGTCTCTTCGTCTTCGAGCAAGGGCCCCGGCAGCGCGCTCTCGGGCCAAATCAGCAATTCGGGCGGCGTACTTGAGCTCAGCACTACTTCGCTCAGTCGTGTGAACCGATCGAAAATTTGCCCGCTAAATTGTGGATCGAATTTTTGTTTCTGTGGAATGCTGGCCTGAATCGCTGCGACGCGGAGCGGACTTGTCTGCGATGGGTTGCGCGCGACCTGCCAGCCAAACACCAGCAAGCCGACAACCCCCAGCATAGTAAAGTTTATGTCCCAGTGCGGTCGCATTCGATGAGTTCGCGCCTCATGAAACAGCCGCAGCGGAATCGTAACCACGATGACGTTGACGAATACAATTACGAAGGATAGGCCGATCACGCCGGTGAATTCCGCGATTTGGACGAGCGGCCATTTGTCCCAGAGCGCGATGCCGAGGCCGTTCCAACCAAATCCGCCGAAGAGCCATCCGCGGATCCACTCATGACTGCTCCACGCGGAAGCGAGGAGGAAGGCAAGCCACAAATTGTTTGTCGATCTTAGCCACGGTGTGGTCGGCAGATTAGCGGGCGTCTTGCCAGCGCGTTCGAGCATTTCGCTCCATTTATCTTTCGTTGATTCCGCCTTCGTTGGGCTCGGTCTAACGAGTCCGCAAAACCAACTCCAAAACGCAAAATTCATTCCGAGATAGAGAGAAAGGAGCAGGGGCAAACCGTGTAGCCAGAAATTTTCAAACAAAGTCCCGAGCGAACCAAGCCAGCCAAAGACTCCCGTAAAAAAAACGATACCTGCGACATAACCGAGAAGGAGATCGCGCAACCATCGCCGTTTTAAATTTTCTCCGGAAAACCAAATGGCCGCGATTAGCGGAGTAAGCGCAAACCAACAGAGCCAGCCTTGATTGAATGGCGCGAAACAGGCCGTGGCAAGCAGCCCGGTCGAGAGTGCGGCCAGCCATGGCCAGAAGGGCAGCGCCTTTCGTAACGCGCTCACTTCGCGTAGGTCAGCCGCGCCGGCGCCGGCGTCGCGTTTGTTCGCGCCGGCGGCCTGGCTGGATCGCATCGCGCAAATCACGCGCGTAGGAAGCGTTCACGCGAAAGACGCTGCGCTCGACATCCTCCACCGAACGCACTTTCATCTTCTCCGAAAGCACGTAGCCGAGCGAGATGAGCCCGTTGAGCTCGTCGAGAAACTCCGCCGTTTCCATCTCGCCAATTCGCTGGATCAACACCTTCCCGAAAGTTGGCGCGCCGCTCAGGCCCATTGTTTTCAGGAGTGTGATCTCGCCACCACTCAAATTAATCTCGCGTCGCATAATTAATTTTCGACAACGAATCGTCAACTGTCGAGCGGCTCATCACGCGAGTCGAGTGTGCGCATCTCTCTTTATCGAATCCCAAAGCCTTTCCAAACGCTCATCGATCTCCATTTTAATTTTCTCCAGTTGCGCGGCATTAAATTTTCCCTTTTCCGGCCGGCGCTGCGCGAAAATGTAATACTTAATTTTCGGCTCCGTTCCTGAACCGCGCACAGCAATGCGTGTCCGATCCTCCAGTTCGAAGATCGACATCTTCTGCCGGGGAATCTCTTCGCCTTCGACATCGCGAATCGTCTCCGTTTCGAAATTTGTGATGCGCGCCACTTTTGTGCCAAGCATTTCGGCCGGCGGCATACTGGCATAAGATTCGAGCAGCCGAGCGATTTTGCCCGCGCCTGCCGCGCCTTCGAAATAGAGCGACCCGTTTTTTTCCGCGAAATAGCCGAATGTCGCGAAAATTTCGTCGAGCAGTTGGTCAACCATTTGATTTCTCGACTTTGCGTAAGCGGCCACTTCGCCAAACATAATCGCTCCGGCATTTCCATCTTTGTCGCGCACAAAATCAGCGCCACTATAGCCGTAACTTTCTTCGCTCCCAAAAACGTAAAAGGACGAGTGCGCGAGCCGTGCCGATCGCGTTTCCTCTTCCGAAAGCTGGCGATATTTTTTGCGAAGGTCGACCGGGAGCGCGCGTTCGTATTTCTCCAGTTTCGCTCCGAAATATTTGAATCCAGTCAGAGTCTCGACACAACGCAAACCGTAATGCTCGGCGATTACCTTTTGTAGATCGGTCGTGACGAATGTTTTGATGATGACAGCGCGGCTCGCGTTCTCTTTGTTGAGCACGCCAATGTCGAAGAGCGTTTTTATCCGGTAATAAGCGAGCAACGATCCGATTTGGTTGCCGCTGATCAGCTTCATCGCGCCAGTCGAGCTGCGCACGGCCACGCCCAATCGGTCGCAGTCCGGATCGGTTGCTATGACAAGATCGGATTTTTTTTGCTGCGCGAGCGCGATTCCCATTTGCAATGCCTCGGCATTTTCCGGATTCGGAGATTTCACCGTGGAAAATCGCGGGTCGAAGCGATCCTGCTCTGCGACCACTTCAAAATTGAACCCGAGCCGCTTGAGCAGCGGCTTTATCGTAACGCTACCGGTCCCGTGAAGCGGAGTGAAGACGATGCGCAGCGATTTCGCCGCGCGAACAACTTTTGGATCGACAATCAACGTCGCCAGCCGTTCCAGGTAAGCCTCATCGACATCGTGCCCAAGCATGGTGACGGCTCCTTGTCGATCTTTTGACAGCGGTTCGTAGGTTTCGCTCGCGATCGTATTCACTTTTTTGATGATTCCGCTGGCGTGCGGTTCGATCACCTGCGCGCCGTCGGCAAAATAAACTTTGTAACCATTATCGTGCGATGGGTTATGGCTGGCGGTGATGACAACGCCAGCGCTCGCGTTCAAGTGACGGACGGCGAACGATAACTCCGGCGTCGACCTCGGCCCTTCAAAGATGCAGGCGTCGCATCCATTTTC
>QHRC01000033.1 GCA_003219995.1 Verrucomicrobiota bacterium | reverse complement strand
AGCCCAGCAATGTTTTCCTTCTTCAGCCGCTTGAGCAGCGCCAGTACATCGCGCGTGGTGCTCTTCTGGTGCCGGTCCATGTCCGCATAAAACGACGGCAGCGTGAGCCAGCCGAGTTTTACGGGATTGCCGCTTTCATCCTTCTTAATGATGATGTCCGCGCGCGCTTCCTGATCTTTCAATTTAATTTCATCCCGCACCAGCTCGACACTCTTGCGACGGGAAGGATCGGCGGCATCGGCCGGAATCACGAGCAGCCGCACATGGGTGCCTTTTTTGCCGCGGATCATCTCCACCACTTTGTCCAGCCGCATCTCGCGAACATCGACATAGTCGGTTGCGCCCTGCGCCACGGCCGTAATTCGGTCGCCCACTTTTAACCGTCCATCTACCTGCGCGGGACCGCCCGGAACCAGGCTCTCGATTTTCGCATAGCCATCTTCGGTGCGAAGCATCGCGCCAATTCCCACGAGTGAGAGGCCCATGTTGATGCTGAAATTCTTCAGGTCGGCTTTGCTCAAATATTCCGAGTGCGGATCGTAGGTTTGCGCGAGCGCATCGAGATAAAGCTTCACCTGCTCGTTCTTATCTTCCTCGTGCACGGTGCGGGCGAGACGATCGTAACGGCGCGCCACCAACTGCGGGCCGGGCTCGATCGGGTGCTCGCTCAACTTTTCTTGCAACAATTCGTTCGTGATGCGACCGCGCCAAAGCTGGTCAGCTTCCGCCTCATCTTTCGGCCAGGGCGCCTTTTGGCGGCTGACCTCGATCGTCGCATCGGCTTTAAAATCCACCGGCTGCTTGAGCAACTCCTTGACCTTGGCCACGCGCTGGTCCACGCGCTTCGCGTAGAGATCGTAAATTTCGTAGGCCGGTTTCAAATTACCGAGAAGAACATCATCGTCGACCGCGTCTCCATATTTGGTATTGAGCGCTTCGATATCCTGCTGCGTGAAAAAAAGATGACTGTAATCGAGCAGCTCCAGATAAGTCTGGAGGAATTTTCGCGACACTTCATCGTTCAGCGGCTGATGCGTGTAATGGCCTTCCTCGAGCAGTCGGCCGACCGAGACGCAGATTTGTTCGGCATCCGACTTCGCCTGAAGCGGCTGGGGTGCGGCGGCACTGAAGAAAATTAGGGCGGGAGCCGCCAGCAATAGACCAAAACGTGATTTCATTGAGAAAAGAGGTTTGCCACGTTCGCAGAATTCAGCGCGAAACGCAAGACAACTTGGGCAAGATCGACATGTAGGAGTTGAGACAACCGGCGCGCTGTAACATTCAAAAAAGTGGAGGAAATTCGGTTGTCGAATGCGGCTTCCATTCCATCAGCGGCAAAATGCAAAGGGGCTTTTCAATGCTAGCTTCGACGCGAAACTGAAACGGCGGCCATGACTTACGAAACCTTTTGCGGCGGCATTTTCGAGACCAATTGCTATCTGGTTCGAGCGCCGCAAGGCTGGATCTTGTTCGACGCGCCCGATGGCGCTTGCGATTGGCTCGACTCGCGCCGGCTCGATCTAAAACTATTGCTTCTCACGCATGGACACATCGATCACATCCAGGACGTCGCTAAAATCAAACACCGCTTCAATTGCCCGGTCGCATGCCACCCCATTACCGCCCCAATGATTTCGGATCGGGAATTCTTTCGCAGTTTCGGGTTTGAGTTGGAAATTGAGCCAGTCCAGCCCGATTTCATGATCGAAGAAACGCCGTCACGAAATTTTCTCGGCCTGGAAATGCAAGTGCTGGAGGTGCCAGGCCATTGCCCCGGGAGTCTTTGTTTCCTCTCGCGGAAAGACGAACTACTCATCGGCGGCGATGTGCTCTTTGCCAGTGGCGTTGGGCGCTGGGATTTGCCGGGCGGAGATGCCGATCTTTTGTTCGCGGGAATTCAGAACAAATTATTTCCGCTCGGCGACAATGTAACCGTGCTCCCCGGGCATGGACCGCCGACTAAGATTGGGACCGAACGCCAGACAAACCCGTTCTTGTCCGGGCGTTAAATCAATTGAGCGAGGAGCGCTTCGAGCTGCTCTAAACCTTCGATTGGTTCGACAATGCGGCGCAGAGATTTCACCGCTGCGGGAACATGTTCGAGAAATTGCTCGTGACCTTTGACCAGGCCGAGAAATCCGTAGGCGCCGAGAGCCTGCATCAGTCGCTGCATCGCGCAAAGGCGAAGGGTGAAGTCGAATTCACCGTCAATGTTGATCCCGTTTCTAATCTGCTGCTCGCGATAATACGCAATCAGTTCGTCCCGCTCTTCGCGCGCAAGATCCACATAGGGATCATAAAGCAACGAAGCGAGATCGTATTGGGCAAGACCGGGCCGCATTCCTTGAAAATCGATCAGATAGGCCTGGCCATTGCGCAGGAGGATGTTTTGCGACTGAAAATCGCGATGCACCAAAACCCGCGGCAGATCGGCGAGACGTTCCGCAATTTGGCGCAAGACGGGCAGTGCGGCGAGCGCCGCGAGCTTAACGCTGTCAATCTCGAAATGGCGGCCCAAACAATTCTCGAAAAAATAATTCTGTTCCCAAAGATAAAGCGCAGTGTTGAATTCGGCCGGTAAATCGCCGCGGATTGCGCGCGAAGCCTTTTCCGGGATACGATGCAGCCGGGCGACCTCATCCAGCGCCGATTCGTAAAAGGCGCGGCGCACCAGCCAGCTTTCGACGCGGTAACTGAAAAGGTCGCGCTCGCCCAAATCCTCGATCCAGATCAATCCCTCGTCCGGATCGTGATAATAAATCTTCGGCGCATGGATCCTGTGGGCGGCGAGAAATTTTGCAATCGCGACATAATGCCGGTTTTCTTCGCGCTCCAAATTGTATTTCACGAGGATGAGCGCCTGCGCCGGCGCGCAATTCACTCGGTAAAATTTTCGGTCAGAGCCGCCTTTCTCGATCGGTGTGATTTCTACCTCGTCGACATTGAAACGCGGGAAATGCATTCGTGTCTGGCGAAGAAGAAGATCCGTTCTCATGGCCCTAAATATCGATGTTGCGACTGACGCCGCTCGCTTTGCGGTGGGAGCGGACAATACAACCCCTGAGGTTACTTCGTGAAGCAATTTGTGCGCCGGGCCACAAAATAGTGTCTTCCAAAATTGCCGCCTCTCCCACCCGGCAATCCGCGCCGACCACCGAGTAGCCGCGAAGTTGCGCAGTTGGATCGATAATTGCGGTCTTGTGGACAAAAATCCTCCAGTCCGGATCGTCCACCGGATAACCCGGGAAATTCAGCGAGGGCAACTCGCAATGCAGCTGCAGATACGCTTCCCGATTGCCGACGTCCCACCAATGGCCTTCGTCGATCACTACACCGCCGAGCTTTTCCCCGTGTCGAATCAGCTCCAGAAAAATCGGGATGACGGAACGTTTCACACCGCGCTGGAGACCATCGACAAACTTTCGATCGACAACGTAGATGCCCGAAAAAACAAACTCATCCGATCCGTCCGTGCCAAGTTGATTTCGAATGTCGATGACACGGCCCTTCTCTGAATCAAGCGCGATCTGCTTCGGTCCAGGCCCGGACCGGAGTGCAAGGGTAACGACATTTGCGGCGCGAAAGTGATGTTCGATCAAACGCGCGATCGGCAAATCGGTCAGGACGTCGCCGTTGTAAACCAGGAGCGGTTCGTTGCCTAACGAATCGGCGATATTTGCGATTCCACCGGCCGTTTCGAGCAGATTTAGCTCATGACGGAATTCGATTGTCCGATCACGATAAAAACCTTCACTCGATAGGGACAGACCTCCGGGCTGTCCGACGAATTTCTGCCGCGCGCCCGGGAGTCGCGGTCTACCAAAAATTTCCCAAAACCGCTCCGGGCGATGATGCGTGTTCACGAAAAACCTCTCGACACCGAAATCGATCAAATGATCAAACGCGAAAGTAATGAGCGGCTTCTGAAAAATCGGGACGAGCGGCTTGGGCAGATCATCGGTCAACGGGCGCAGACGCGTCCCTAGTCCGGCGCCGAGTACGAACGCTTGTGTAATTAGCGGCATCGTCTGCTAACGGCCGCTGGTTTGCTGGCTATCGTCCTGAGCAACGCGAGGGATCTCACAATTTATTCAGTGAGAGATTCTTCGCTCCGCTCGGAATGACAATTAAAATATCGCGAAGGCCACAGCGCTTGTGCTCCCTTGTTGACATGCTACAACTTTCCAGATGGCAGAAGAGGTCGTCTGGCGCGGCAGCTCATCGCAGTGGAAAAACTTCGGCGTCTACATTCTAAGCTTGCTCTTCTGCTGGCTCATCGTGCCGATCTTTATTGCGCTCGCGCGATATCTCCAAACGAAAAATAAAATCTACGAGCTTACAACCGAGCGTCTGAAAATCACGGAAGGCGTTTTCAGCAAGGTGACTGACACACTGGAATTGTATCGCGTCAAGGATCTGGAGACGAGGCAGCCGTTTCTTTATCGATTGGTCGGAGTCGAGAACGTGCAGATGAATACTTCCGACACGTCCTCGCCCTTCATTTTCATCCAGGCAATCCCAAGCGCCGTCGGACTCGGCGACAAAATTCGCAATCAAGTCGAGATCATTCGCCAGCAAAAAGGTGTCCGCGAGATCGACGTCGAATAAGCCTGCCAGCAAGCAACGGCGCGGGCCCCAAGGACTCGACCGTTGGCCGCTTGCGGCAAAAACCGTAGTAATTGTCGTGGCGATTTGGTTCGCTTACTTGCCCGCGCTCGGTGCAGGTTTCGTTTGGGACGACGAGCCGCTGATCACAGCGAATCCGTTGCTGCGAAGTCTCTCCGGCTTGGCTGAAATTTGGTCGGGAGCCAGAACCGCAGATTATTTCCCGCTCACTAACACTATATTCTGGATTGAGTATCACCTTTTTGGCGTGCATGCCGCTGGTTATCACGCCCTCAACATTTTTCTTCAGTCTGCCAACGCGCTGCTCGTTTGGGCGGTATTGCGAAGGCTGGAAATTCCAGGCGCCTGGTTGGCCGGTCTGATTTTCGGGATCCACCCGGTCCACGCCGAATCCGTGGCATGGATATCCGAGCTAAAAAATCTGCTTTCCATGTTCTTCTTTCTTGTCTCACTGCTCTGTTTTTTTGAGATCGAAGAAAAACGAGCCTTCAGCAGCTCGGTCGCTTATGTCGCCTCGCTCTGTTTTTTCCTCTTCGCGCTTCTGTCAAAAACACACGTCGTCTTTCTGCCTGTCGTAATTTTGCTCTGCGCGTGGTGGCGGCGAAGCTCAAGTCTCGAGAGAAATAATGGTGCAGGCGGGCGCCAAGTCGCCAAGCGGGGGAGCCCGCATTTTCATCGCGAGATGATTCGAACCTGGCCATTCTTTTTGGTCGCCATCGCGCTGGGCTTGTTAACGCTTTGGTTTCAAAGTCGCGGCATTGGTGAGGAGGAGATTGTTCTCGGATCTTTCGGTCGACGCTTCGCTAACGCCGGAATGGCAGTCTGGTGGTATGCAGGCAAGGTCTTCGCGCCGATCCGGCTTATGAATGTCTATCCGAGTTGGCGATTCGATTCGCCTCGACTGGTGGAATGGCTGCCTTTGCTCGCGCTCATTGGCGTGATGTTGATTCTCTGGCGATGGCGAAATCGCTGGACGCGCAGCCTTCTCTTTGCCTTCGCCTACTTCGTCGTCGCGCTATTACCCGTGCTTGGATTGTTGCGCATGGCTTATGCGCGCAGTGGAACCCTGGTCGCAGATCATTTCCAATATTTCGCTGATATTTCTCTGATCGCTCTGTTCAGTGCGGGCGTGGCGCGTCTGTTGGATTCGCGCCCACGGTGGATAAAGATTGTAACCGGGGCTGTTGTCACGCTTCTCCTCGGCGCAATCGGGAGCTACACTTGGGCCCGCACGGAAATTTATCGCAACGAAGAAACACTCTGNAATAATTTTTCCAAGAATCCAGACGCATGGCAGGCTCATACTCGGATCGGACAACTCTTTTTCGATAAAGGCAAGTTCGCGGAAGCTGCGCAGCATTTTAAACGCGCGACCGAACTGAAACCCGAGATTCCCGACAATTACAACTCACTCGGACTGGCCTACTGCCGGCTGGAGCGGTTCGATGAAGGAATCGTCGAATACCGCAAAGCGTTGCAGTTAAAGGGAGAAAAACCTTCTACAGCGAAAAGTGCAGGCGTTGCGACTATGCGAACAAACCTCGCCAATGCTTTGACGTTAACGGCGAACAATCTTATCGACTCGGCGCGAGTACTTTTCGAACAAGGTGCCGCGATTGCCGCGGAAGCAGATAGGAAAACAGCGATGGAGCGCTACGAGGAAGCGATTAGCGAATACGAGAAAGCACTCGAACTCGAACCACAGCATCCCGCGATCCACCGAAACCTTGGGCTGGTCCTAATCAGACTGGGAAGATACGACGAAGCGATCGTGCACCTGCAAACCGTGTTGCGGCAAGTGCCCAACGAGCCGACAGCACGTGAAGCACTCGATGCGATTGAGCGACAGCGGCGGTAACAGCATTGAGTCAAACATGTCCGCGGTTGCTAAGTCCGTCTCGATCATCGTTCCCACACGTAACGAAGCGGAAAATGTCGCGATGCTGGTGTCGCACATTGTGGCGAGCGCTGTTCCTTTTCATGAGATCCTGTTTGTTGACGCTGATTCGACCGACGGGACACGCGATGTGATCCGCTCGCTGACCGGGAATCATCCGATTCGGTTGATTGAGCAGGGCCAGGCCGAGCCGGGATTGGCATCGGCTATCATGTTGGGCGCAGAGGCAGCGGAGGGAGAGTTATTACTTATCATGGATGCGGACCTAAGCCATCCGCCAAAACGGATCAATGATCTGCTAGCTCCGTTGCTGGCAGGCACAGCAGACATGGTGATCGGCAGTCGTTATATAACGGGCGGCTCTACGCCGGGGTGGCCCCTTTGGCGGCGGCGGCTATCACGGGCCGGCGCGGCGCTAGCTTATCCACTTACGGGAGTGCACGATTCGATGTCGGGTTTCTTTGCCATTGCGCGTTCTCGATTACTAGAAGTCGCGCCACCGACCGTCGGCTTCAAAATAGCCTTCGAAACAATTGTCCGCGCCGGATCAACTTTGCGCGTGCGTGAAATTCCCGTCGAGTTTCGAGATCGCGCGCGCGGTCAATCGAAAATGTCTTTCGGAATTGCACTGCGCTTTTTTTCCCGATGGTTGGCCGCCATTGTTCGACGAACTCTGCGACTGTCATCTCGTGATCAGAAGGTGCTGTAAACGCTGGTTCCCTCATGCCTTTTTAAGGTCGATCATCTCAAGGCCCTCCTCGAGTTCGCTCAAAGCACGGGGAATCCGGCGTTGGTGCTTGTCGATCCAACGTTCGGAAATCTGACGCAGTGGGACGGGATTGAGGTAATGAAGTTTTTCTCGGCCATGCCAGAGAATGACAACCAGGTTCGCCCTTTCCAGCAACCGAAGATGCTTGGTCACGGCCTGGCGTGTCATGACCAGATGCTCGCACAATTCACTTAAGGTTTGCCCATTGCTGTCGTACAACCGATCGAGCAATTGTCGCCGGCTCGAATCGGCTAGTGCTTTAAAGACCTCGTCCACCGCCCGCAGATTATGCAACTAAATGGTTGCATGTCAACCAAACGGCACCTCCTCCGCTAAGAACCTCGGCATGACTCGTGCCAGACGCGCTGGCCGGCGCAGTGACTAGCTTGAATTTGTGAAAGGCTTTGTCGATGTTGGTCCAGCAGTCGCGGGACTGTCTCCGCCAGCGGTAGCTTGAGTTCCTTCTCGTTAGGTCTACTACGCACATCCTCGAATCAACACAAAGCAGAAAGCAAAACCAAAAAAGAAAATCA
>QHRC01000032.1 GCA_003219995.1 Verrucomicrobiota bacterium | reverse complement strand
TTGTCGATCTTGCAAAGCGCGATTGCGCGTTGATCAGCTGATCAACAAGAAAGGGGTCAAGCAGTGCCCGAATTGTGGCGGGAAAGATTTAACCGAGCCGCGCGCATTTAACTTAATGTTCAAAACATACGTCGGCGCGACCGAGGACGAATCGTCGATTACTTATCTCCGCCCGGAAACAGCCCAAGCGATCTTCGTTCAATTCAAAAATGTCCTCGAAATCTCGCGCAAGAAATTGCCATTCGGGATCGCGCAGATCGGGAAAGCATTTCGCAACGAGATCAATCCGCGCAACTTTACCTTCCGTTCCCGCGAGTTCGAGCAAATGGAGTTGGAATATTTTTGCCGGCGGGCGGAGGAGGGGATGAAATTGCTCGAGTACTGGAAAGAGGAGCGCCTGAAATTTTACGAGAACATCGGGATCTCACGCGAGAAGCTTCACGTGCTCACCGTGCCCGACGATGAGCGCGCCTTTTATTCGAAGGGAACCTACGACATCGAATATGAATTTCCGTTTGGCCGGCAGGAGCTCGAAGGCGTGGCCTATCGCACCGACTATGATTTGTTTCAGCATCAGAAAGCCAGTGGCAAATCGCTCGAATATTTTGATGAGGAAGCAAAACGGAAATTTATTCCACACGTGGTAGAGCCGAGCGCGGGCGTGGACCGCACTGTCCTTGCCTTGATTTGCGAAGCGTATTCCGAAGATGAAGCACCGGACGAAAAGGGAAAAATGGAGACGCGCACCGTCCTGCGTTTTCATCCGCGCATTGCGCCGATCAAATGCGCGGTGTTTCCGCTTTTGAAAAACAAGGAACAACTGGTCGCGAAAGCCAAAGAGATTGTCGATTTTCTGCGGCCACACCTGTCGATCTTTTATGACGAAAGCGGCGCGATTGGGCGGCGGTATCGGCGGCAGGACGAAATTGGTACGCCTTTCGGGGTGACGGTCGATTTCGAAACGCTCGGCGAGAAAGATCCAGAACTTCGGGACACAGTTACATTGCGCGAGCGCGATTCGATGAAGCAGGAGCGCGTGAAAATTTCCGATCTGGTGCAACTGTTGTCCCAGAGAATTGCGTAATTTAATGCGATAGATTGGTGATCGTTATGAAGAACGAGCAGTCATCACGAAGAGCTTTTCTCAGAAGCGGGATCATTGTTGGAGCATCGGCTGTCGCCGGCGTGTCCTTCGGGAACGCCGCTGAGCCGGAGAAAAAAGAGGAAGAGGTCGCACCGCCGGAAGACTTGATGCGCGAGCATGGAGTGTTGAAGCGCGTGCTGTTGGTCTATGGCGAGGTCCTTCGCCGGATCGACGCAAAGCAGGACTTTCCGCGGGATGCTTTGGCGGATGCAGCCGGAATTATTCGCAGGTTCATCGAGGATTATCACGAAAAACTGGAAGAGGATTTTCTCTTTCCACGTTTCGAAAAGGCGCACCAGTTGGTCGATTTGGTGAGCGTGTTGCGAGATCAGCATCAGGCCGGCCGGCGGGTCACAGATGTGACCATGCGTTTGTCGAATTCAGGTGCGCTCAAAAACGATTCGGAACGCGCCCAGCTTGCCGACTCGATGCGCCAGTTTATTCGCATGTATAATCCGCACGAAGCCCGTGAGGACACGGTGCTCTTTCCGGCATTTCATAAAATCGTGACGCCGCATGAGTTCGATTCGCTAGGGGAGGACTTTGAGAAAAAGGAGAACGAGCTTTTCGGCGAGGACGGTTTTGAAAAGATGGTGGACAAAGTAGCGGGAATCGAGAAGTGCCTCGGCATCTACGAGCTGGCTCAGTTCACGCCGAAACTCTGATCGGGCAGGAAAAATAAATGCCCACCAGTTCTTAGCGGCAGGTGCGATTCCAATGTGATGCAAATTCCAGGGGAGCGCGCCGGAGAGAATATTTCTTTTTGGGAGCGCACGGCCAAGAAATTCTACAGTAGTTCACTTTCAGAAAATCTCACTGCTGACGTTTGCGTCGTCGGCGGTGGAATTGCCGGGGTCACGACCGCCTACTTGCTGGCGCGAGAAAATCGACGTGTCGTGTTGCTGGACGATGGACCGGTGGGTGGTGGAATGACCGGGCGCACAACCGCGCATCTGGTCAGCGCGCTGGATGATCGATATTACGAGTTCGACAAAATTCTGGGCAAAGAATGTTCTCGTTTTTGCGCGGAGAGCCACACGGCTGCAATCGACCGGATGGAGGCCATTGTTTCCGAGGAAAAGATTGACTGTGCTTTCGAGCGAGTCGACGGCTACTTGTTCCTTCCACCCGGCGGTTCGGTTGCAGATTTAGAGCGCGAGCTTGAATCTGTTCTTCGCGCGGGATTGCGCGACGTGGAGCGTGTCGACCGAATTCCGACTGGGAAGTTCAACACGAATGGCGTGCTGCGATTTCCGCGGCAGGCCCAATTTCATCCTTTGAATTACGTGAACGGTCTAGCGCGGGCGATTTTGAAACATGGCGGACAAATTTTCACGGGCACTCGCGTCGTCAAGATCCAAGACGGCGATCGGACAAAGATCGAGACTTCCAATCGCCACACCATCACCGCCGGAGCTGCAGTTGTGGCAACAAACTGTCCGATCAACGATCGACTGGCGATTCATTCGAAGCAGGCCCCGTATGGCACCTACGTCATCGGCGCGCGTGTGACTGGCAAGGTCGAACACGCCCTGTTTTGGGACACGGCAATGACCGCTGACGACGAAAAACAAATACTCGGTCCGGTTGCTTATCACTACGTCCGCTTCGCGCGAGACGAAGAAGGTGAGGTTCTCATTGTTGGCGGCGAAGATCACAAAAGCGGCCAGGCTGAGGATTTCGAACGGCGTTTTTCGCAACTGGAACATTGGTCGCGGGAACACTTTCCCATGCTCGGCGAAATTACAGATCGCTGGTCCGGCCAAGTTATGGAGCCGGTCGATGGCGTCGCTTATATCGGCCGTAATCCGGGTGAGAAGAATGTTTACGTTGTCACCGGCGACTCCGGCAACGGCATGACCCACGGCACAATCGCTGGAATTTTGATCACAGATCTTATCGCCGGCCGCGAAAATCCATGGGTAAAACTTTACGAACCCACTCGCAAAACTCTGAAGCCGGTAGTGATTGCGGATTATATTGCAGAAAATGCCAACGTCGCCGTGCAATTAAGAGATTACGTGACGTCGGGAGATGAGCCGAATGCGGAAAAGATCAAGCCGCGCGAAGGCGCGATTTTGCGAGATGGTTTGAAGAAAATCGCGGCGTATCGGGATGACAAGGGAACATTGCACACATTCTCCGCGGTCTGCCCGCATTTAAAATGCATCGTGAGATGGGACGGTGCGGAACAGACGTGGGACTGTCCGTGTCACGGCTCACGCTTCGATCGTCTCGGTCGCGTCTTAAACGGCCCCGCGATCAGCGATCTCGAACCGCATCGCAACCAAAAGTAACGGGCGTGGATATCGCTTCATTTCGCGAGTATTGCCTCGGCAAGCGCGGTGTTACTGAGGGCACCCCGTTCGGTGAAACCGTTCTTGTTTTCAAAGTTGGTGGCAAAATATTCGCGCTCGCCGCGCTCGATGAAGTTCCGACGACCGTGAACCTAAAGTGTGATCCCGATCTCGCGCTCGATTTCCGCGATCGATACGAACAAGTTCGGCCCGGTTATCACATGAACAAGAAGCATTGGAACACGGTGGAAATAGAAAGCGGCATTCCGGACGCAGAGCTGGGCAGAATGATCGATCATTCCTATCAACTAGTCGTGAAGCGTTTGCCGAAGGCGAAAAGAGCGGAGTTGTTGTAGCGGCGGTCTATGACCGCCGAGGGCGATTCGGAAATTGCCCGCCCTTGATTTCGGGGCTCATAGAGCGCCGCTACAGCGCCCGCGCCGGGTGCAAAACCTCGCGCAGCTCCACTTCGCCGATTTCAAGTTGCAACGCTTCGCGTGCGACGCGCAGAAAATTATCCGGCCTGTCAGTAAGCGCCACCTCCAGCCCGCCTGGATTCTTCGACGGCGCGCGCAGTGATTGTCGATCCAGGAGTTCGGCGACGGCGTTTGCGCAATTACCAGCGGAATCGACCAGTTTAATCTTGTCGCCGAGAAAGTGCCCAATCGCATTGGCCAGCAACGGATAATGCGTACAACCAAGCACGAGCGTATCGATTCCTGCGCGAACCATTGGCTCGAGGTATCGCGCAATCACGCGATCCGTTAGCTCGTCTTTGAGCCAGCCTTCTTCAATCAACGGTACGAGGAGCGGACACGGTCGGGCAACGATGTCGATCTTCGAGTCAAGTGAGTGGATAGCGCGTTCGTAGGCACCGCTTTTGATGGTCGCTA
>QHRC01000068.1:12400-24701 GCA_003219995.1 Verrucomicrobiota bacterium | reverse complement strand
CTAGGAAACAAACTGCGCGCCCTTTTCCATTTCACGGAATGATTTCGGCGGTCGATCAGAAAGCAAAAACATTTACGACTGCGGGCAAGGAGAAAACGCGTGTCTTTAAAGTTACAGACAAAACCACGGTGACGAAAGGCGGCAACGCTGCGACGATAAAAGACATTGTGGAGAATGAAGAGGTCAGCGGTTCGTATTGGAAGAATCCTGATGGCACGCTCGAAGCCGCGGCTTCGCCTACCGCTTCTCCAAAAGCTTCGGCCTCACCAAAGGGTTCGGCTTCACCAAAGCCGTAACGCGACTCGGCAAAGCTTGTAGCCACGGCGCTGTGCGCCGCTTTGGTATTCGCCTCGAACCGGCCACAGGCCGGTGGCTACAGCAGTAAGCAACATTTTTTATCCTTCGCCGGCCGCTTTCAAAGCGACGCGAAGATCGACAACGAAACGCGCGTACTCGCGGTCGCGCGACATTTCATCCGGTTGGCGCAGTAACGAGGAAGGATGAACCGTCGTCACCACTTTTGGTGCGAACTTCGAAGACAAGACTTTGCCGCGCTCGCGCGTCACGCGAAAAGATGGACCGAAAATTGTCTGGCCGGCAGTCGAGCCGAGGCAGACCAGGAGCTTCGGTTTTATAAGACGCAGTTCCGCCTCGAGCCAGGGCCGGCAGGCGGCGATTTCGCGCGAGTTGGGTTTCTGATGGATTCGCCGCTTCCCGCGCGGCTCCCATTTGAAATGCTTGACCGCATTTGTGACGTAAACCTCGTTCCGATTGATCCCCGCCTCCGCCAGGGCGCGATCGAGGATTTTTCCAGCCGGCCCGACGAAAGGTTTTCCGGCCACATCTTCGGAATCGCCTGGTTGTTCGCCCACCAACATGATCGTCGCGTGTTTTGGTCCTTCGCCGAAGACGGTTTGGGTCGCCCGTTTGTAAAGATGACAGGCCGTGCAATCCCGGGCGGCTGCGCGCGTCGCACTCAAACTCGATGTCGCCGGCGGCGCAGCCGGGCGCGCATATTCTTTCTCAATCGCTGGCATGTTCCCGTTTATTAAATCGAAACTGGCGCACTGTTTGTGCTTGGATAAGCAATGGCCATTCTTGAAACCCGCCGATTAATCCTGCGCCCGTTCCGGCAGCAAGACGTCGATCTTATGAGCGAGTTGATGATGAACCCGGATTTCATGCGCTTCTCTCTCGGCGTCTATTCGCGAGAACAAACACTTGAATTTCTTAACAAACTAATCGGCTGGCAGAATCGTGGATTGCCCTCGCTTTTCGCGATGATCTTCCGCAATACCGCCGTGCTGATCGGCTATTGCGGCTTCTATCACCAGCATATCGAGCAAAGTGACGACATCGAAATTGGTTATCGTTTGCACCCTCACTACTGGAACAAAGGCATCACCACCGAAGCAGCGCGCGCGGTGCGCGATCACGCTTTTCGCGACCTGAAACTTCCGCGCGTTATTTCGCTCATTCATTACGACAATATTCCGTCGCGGCGCGTCGCCGAAAAAATCGGCATGACTTTCGAAAAGGAAATTCTCTTCAGAGGATCTCCGACTCAAGTGTTCGCCCTGATTCGCGAGCAATGGTTGGCGATGGGTGCCGCTTAATGAATTCGCGGGCGAGGGCGCGATATGCGTGCGCTCCCGCTCCGTGCGAATCATGTTCCAGAATCGATTTACCAAAACTTGGGGCTTCACTTAACCGCACGGTGCGCGGGATGACGGTTTGATAAACGCGCTCGCCAAAATGCTGGCGAACTTCCGCCACGACCTGCGCGCTCAAGTTAGTGCGGCTATCGAACATCGTCATGACAATGCCGCCGATCTCGACCTGTTCGTTCGCGCCGGAGTCGCGCACTTGCTCGACGACGTGAACGATTTTTACAATCCCCTCGAGCGCGAAATACTCGCACTGGATTGGCGTGAGAATTTCCTCAGCGGCAGCCAGCGCGTTCGTCATTAGAATGCCGAGCGAGGGTGGACAATCGAGGAGAACAAAATCGAAAGTCTGGTCCGTGCGCAAGATCGACAACGCCTTCGCCAGGCGCATGAGATGATCGCTCATCCGCGCGATTTCTACCTCCGCTCCGGCGAGATCGAGATTCGCCGGAACAATGAAGAGATGCTTGGTCCGGGAGGGCAGAATTTTGTCGGCAATGGAAGCGCCGCTCAAGAGCGAATCGTAAATACTATCGGCTTCAAGATCCTGCAGGCCAAGCGCGCTTGTCGCGTTGGCCTGCGGATCTAGATCGATAAGTAAAACGCGCACACCGCGCTCGGCCAGCGCGCAACTGAGGTTCACGGCGGTCGTCGTCTTGCCTACGCCGCCTTTTTGGTTGGCGATTGCGACGATTTTCATGAGCGCGGAATAATGAGTGTACGCAACTCGAAGGTCCGGCGACCGTCCGTTTCTTTCCAGAGCAAATGATCCGGATCGGGCAGCATCTCGGTCACTTCAAGCTCGCCCGATTTGGTCAGCCAGCGATGGAAGATTTCGAGAAAAAGGTAACTCTCAAGATCAACAAAGACGGGCTTTGTATCCTTATCGCGTCCTTCCGCGCCGCTGCGTCGAAGCGCGTGCTCGGTCGGGCGAATGTAAATAAAGCGCGGCAAATCCCTCTCCACGCGCAGATGTTCAATGGCAAGAACAAGATCGTGCGAAATTCCCGTGAAATCGCCTTTTCCGATTTCATTCAGCGTTATTGTCCAGGAGCGGCGCTGGACGATAACTTTTCCGCAACGCAATCGCGGCATCTGCGGCGTCATCCCGAATTGAAATGGATGAAAGCCAAGCGGAATGATCCAGTTACGCGCAAACGAGCCGAGATATTCGCTTGTTACGATTTTGCGAAGGCAAACGTCACCGCTCGTTTGATCGACATAAACTTCGGCTTCGGCAGGACGAACCGTCGGCCAATTTGGATGGCCGCGCTGCGGGGCGACGAAGTTGCAGGATCTCGGCGGCGCATCGAAGAGGTGCACGGTGGTGGTGGCGGTGAAATCGGCTGCAAAAATCCCGAAATGAAAATTTGGCTGCCCAAAAATCGTCGCGGTCAGGGCATGGGAAAGTCCTGTTTTGTCCGGACACGACCAGTAAAATCCATGGTGGAGCAGGGCGACCGGCGGATGGAGCTCCGCGAGAATCCATTGATATTCGCCACGCGTGACCGCCTCGATTGATTTCGCCGCGAGCTGTAAATCGGCCGACGGATACGTGTATTCGTCGAATCGCTCGTATTGAAAATTGTCGCGGATAAAGTGGCAATCGTCAGCCGTGAGTTTGTACTCAGTCTTATCTGCGTGAGGCTTCATGCGCTCGCGAAAAGCCGTTTTCACTTCTTGAAAAGCGCGATGCGCCAGGCCGACCAGACCCGGTCCGGTTAAGGGAAAGTTTGCGGTCTCGCAAGCATGCAAAAACGCGGGTAACGGGACAGCGAAGTCTCTTTTGACGGACATCTTGTCAAGCACTTGTCGCAAACCAGTGGCGACGCGGCCTGCGACAAAAGCATAGTTGTCGCGCCAAAAATCAATCCAGGGCGCGGCGTCAGTCGCGATCTCATTGATGAGGTTTTCGCCGATTGAAAAACCGCATTCGCGAAAACATTCTTCGCAAATAGGATTGGTCGCGGAATAGAGAAATCGACCGGACGTTTTGCGCGCGCTGCCGAGCTGCTCGAGGCGCTCGCACGCTTCATCCATGACCTGAACGCGCGAATCGGTCTCGCCCGCGCCAGCAAATTTGGCGGGTGAGCCTGCAATTGGTTGAAGCAAGTCGAGCCATCGTTTTCGAATGGGCCCATCGCGCCACCGCAGAATATCCGAGATCAAGACATCAAAGGCGTATGGCTCGAGAGCGGGAACCTCCACTTCCCAGCGAAGGATGTTCTGCTGCGCCAACTGTTCGAGCAATTCAATCTCGACGCCTAGCGAATGCGCGGGTGTTCCGCCGTCACAGCGGGCAAGCAATGCGACGCTTTGCTGATCGAGCTGAAGTGTTTCACCGGTTTCGGCGAAGACAAATTGCTCGCCATCAAGCCGACCGTTTGGATGAAGGCGTGGAGAGAGCTCAGCGCGAATATCTGGGTCCGCATTCAGTGCTGCAGCTGCGCCATGTGCGGTCCAGCGCTCGAGAAAAGATTCTCGCTTAGCGATTCCCGGCGCGGGAGTCAGAGTCAGGGTGATCTGTTTGTCGATCTTGCCCCACCCGCCGGGACCAAAGGCGCTTAACGAATCGTTCTTCGCGCAAATGCGCTGCAAGTACAAAACCATTGTCCGCTCGTGTGCACGCTCATTTTTGTTGCGCGGCGGCAAGGCGCCACTACCGGAAGAAAATTGCTTGGAAAGACGTTCACCCAATCCTTTCGCGGCAAACACAAGATAAGGCGGCAAGATCGTTCGGGCGGAATCGAGCAGAGCCTCGCGCGCAGTTTTGAGCTCGCGTTGAAGACACTGATCGAAGTGCGCTTCAGCATCCGCCAGCTTTGCTGCACCATCCCAGCAGGCAGCGAATACGCGCGAGGGCGGATCAGCTATTGGCGGCACCGTACCCGACCGAATCGCTTTGCGCCAGGCGCGAAATAGTTCTTTGGAAAGGCCATGGGTGCGGGACCGCAGAATTTCCTCCACCTCTGCCTTTGCGTTCGAAAATTCCTCGCGCCTAAGAAGCAACTCGCGCGCGGCTGCTGAAGTTGCCGGCGTGCACAATCGTTCAACGATCTCGAATGGCACACCGGCCATCCGAATCAGAAAAACCGGTGCGACTCGATACGAAGTAGGCACGCGTTCAGCAAAACCAAACGCGTGGGAACTGACAAGTTAAACCCGGAAGATTTTCCGAGACGTCAGCTATTCACAAGCGGCAAGCGAATGGTGAAAGTCGTTCGGCGACCCGGCGTACTATCGACCTTGATCGAGCCGTTGTGATCTTCCAGAACTTTTTGGGTAATGTATAGACCGAGCCCTGTGCCGCTCTTTCCTTGTTTGGTCGTAAAATAGGGATCGAAAATCCTGCTTATCTGCGTCGGTGTGATTCCAGAACCGTCGTCTTCGATTCGAATGTCGACGTAAAACTCTTTTTGCGTGCAGGTGACCAGAACCGAGCCTTTTCTTTCGGCACACGCCTGCACCGCATTGATGATCACGTTCTGGATGGCGCGTTTAATTTGGACAGGGTCCCCAAGAACCGTGCACGCGTGCTCACAGATATTGGACTGCAGATCGACTCCGCTCTGCGTCGCCAGCGCATCGACTGCTTTGATCACTTCACGGAGGACGGTGGAGACCGAAATCTGCTTATGCGGTAACGCTTCGGCGCTGCCATAACTTTGCCACATGGTCAGAAGCTCACGGCAAAGCCTCACATTTTGCTCGATGATATTCAGTTCTTTAATCGAAGTGGCATTGTGTGTGGCACCTCCGTTTTCGGAACGTTCCAGCTTTTTGGCGAGAAGTTGCACGTAACCCCAAACGATGGTGAGCGGATTGCCCAAATCATGAACGAACTCGGCTGAAGCCTGGCCGAGGGAGGCCAGCCGCTCCTTCCGCGCCAGTTCTTTGCGCAAGCGATTATTTAATTCCTTGACCTCGGCTGCCGCATGTTCACTTGTCCGGTGGAGGCGCGTGCGTTCGACATTGCGCCCGATGATGTCACGCATTTCGCCCGCGTCAAAAGGCTTGCTAATGTAATCGTTGGCTCCAAGTCGGAGCGCTTCCTTGGCAGTTTCCAGGGCACCGAAGCCGGTCAACATGATAACGGAAAGATGAGGATCGATCTCGCGAATCTTGCGTAAACCATCGATTCCGGTGATGCCGGGCATCCGGATGTCCATCACGATTGTGTCGGGTTGTTTCTCTTTCAGGAGTTTCATTCCCGCTTCGACGCAATCCGCGGTGTGCACCTGATAGTCCGGCTTCAATAGCATCCGCAGGCTCTCGCGGGGGCCCACTTCGTCATCGATAACGAGGATTTGCGGCAGATCGGTGGAGACAGTCATGACCGGACTGGGATCGGATAGAAGCTAGGGGCGTGCCGCATAGCAAAGTGCCGGGAAGAAAAGTATTTACGAATGATAAAAAAAAATTCGGCCGCCAGACAGTGAAATAGTTTCGGCTGGCGCGCAAGCTGCAATTTGTGAATAACTTGCGGATTCGGTGAATAAGTCGGCTCCGAGTCCTAAAAAAATATAATGACTGGATTTAATGTAGTGCTTAGAATGCATTGTGATCTGCTCGTGGCCGCCCTTAACCCCCAGCGCCTAATATCTAAAAGGCTTTTTCGACCATCGCAGGCCGCGAGATCGTTCTCTTTCGGCGCCGGCGCGGCCTGTTTATCGTTTTGTATATCTCTCTAACATGATCAAGCGCAACCGTGTCGTCATTACCGGTATGGGAATTTTAGCCCCGAACGGAATCGGGGTTGAGCCATTTTGGGAATCGATTCTGGCCGGGCGCAGCGGCATCGGCCCGATCACATTGTTCGATGCCTCGGAACTCAAGAGCCGCATCGCCGGCGAGGTAAAGGGATTCGATCCACTTGAATACATCGAGCCCGAATTAAAACCGAAACGGATGGCGCGGCATACGCAACTTGCCTATGCGGCCACGATGATGGCATTAAAAGATGCCGGGCTGGATCCACTCAAGCTTGAATTACCCAGTCCAACGCCAGTTGTGATCGGCGTGAGTATGAACTCCATGGACGTGCTCGAGCGCGCACTTCACGCGGTGCGCGATACGGGGCCCAACCGTGTGGCTCCGACCACATCAGTGGCGTCGATGCCACAAGCGCCAGCCAATGTGGTCGCCGACCGAATCGGGGCCTGCGCTAACGCCGCGACCGTTACCTCGGCGTGTCCCTCAGGACTGGACGGTGTCGCCGACGCTGCAGCAATGATTCGCTTAGGCGAGGCTGAAATCGCAATCGCAGGAGGCACGGACGCTCCGATCACACCGTTGGTAATGGCAAGCTTTATTGCGAGTGGACTGAGCTCCTACCGTAATGGCGAACCGGAAACTGCGAGCAGGCCATTCGATCTTTGCAGGGATTCTGGCGTGATATCGGAAGGTGCCGCCATTTTCATACTTGAAAATTTGGAGCGCGCGACGGCGAGAGGTGCGCGGATTTACTTAGAAATTTGCGGCTACGGCAAGCGACGTGATCGAGATGCTACGAGGGCCGGTTCCGGCCTCGAGGATTCAATGACGCTCGCACTGGCGAATGCTGGTGCTGAAGCGGCCGAAATTGACTACATTTCGGCATATGGGCCCGGCCATCCGATTCTCGATGCGGTCGAGGTCGATGCTATTAGAAAAGTCTTTGGCGATTACGCGTACTCTGTGCCGGTTAGCTCAATCAAAGGAGTAACCGGAAATCCATTAGCGGCCGCGGGCCCTTTTCAGCTGGCTTCTTGCGCTCTGAGCATCCGCGACCAAGTAATCGCTCCCACCGCCAATTACGAAGTCGAAGATCCAGATTGTGATCTGGATTTCGTGCCAAACCGTGCGCGGAAAACTAAGGTCGACTGCGCTCTTATTAACGTCCGAGGTCTCGGAGGAAGCGCAAGCACAATGATTGTGAATCGCGTCGAATTGAACTGAACAATGTTACGCGTATCGGAATGAATACGAGCACAATGGCCTCGAAGCGCGCTGGCGCGACATGACGAACGTTACGATTCCAACTCTCGGGGCGCTGATCTTTCAGTTCGCCCTTGGTCTCGTCGTATTCCAAGCGAATCGGCATAGGATGGCCAACCAATGCTTTTTGCTACTTTCGGTAACTATCGACGCATGGCTCGGCAGCTTGTACCTTGCATTCGTTGCCAGCGGTCCGCAGGTCGCAGAATTCGCCATCCGACAAGCTTCGGCTAGCGGGGCGGTTTACCTCGCGGTACTCAACCTTCTGCGCCTTTCAGTCAGGCAAAAGCAGCCGGATTGGCGCGGCCTTCTTCGCCATTCTCGCGTTTGGCTCATTCTCACCATCGCCATCGTCGCCCTCTGCCAGACAAACGCGTTTTTGCGAGGCGCGGAGATGCCCCACCAGGCGGGCGGCACACCGAGTCCGATTTATGGGCCGGCGGTTTACCTTTATGCAGTCTATTTTGTTCTCGCATTCGTCGCGCTGATCATCAGCTATTGGCGCGACCTGAGGAAAACCACGGGCGGTGAGCATGTCGAGCTCGCGTTCATCCTTATCGGCGCAGTTGCCGCGATGGCGATCGCGCTGCTGCTCTCGTTTGTTCTCGAATACTTTTTTGGGTCATCACGAGCGATCTGGTTCGCGCCGTTTCGCATTATCGTCTTTAGCCTCATAATCGCGTACGGGATCGCCACCCGGAAGATCTTGGAGGTGGGCTATTTCCTCCGACATGCGATGGCTTACGTACTCCTCGTTGTCTATCTTCTTCTCCTCTACGGTTTTGTCTGGTGGCTCGCGTTCAACGTTTTCGCCCCGCTGCCGCCGAACGAGTCGACGTCATTAGCACACATTATCGCTGCGCTTGTTGTGGCGTTTGCGATGGCGCCGGCGCGGGGAATTTCTCAGCGCCTAGCGGACCGGCTTTTCGTCGGTACGCGCCGCCTCGACTTCCAAGCGACGATGAATCAGGCCGCGGCGATTCTAAAATCAGTCACGACGTTACGCGAACTCCTTGAACGCTTCGCCGGGACGATCGCGCAGGCTGTAGGTACGGATCGGGTTTTGATTCTGCTCGCGCAGAAGGATGTTTTTGCGCAGCAGCATCCCCCGCCCACGCGCGAGAGCCAGATTGACCTTCCCAAAGGCCACCCCCTTCTGTCCTATCTCTGTAGTTCGGGCCAACCAATCGTGCTCGACGAGTTGCATCGCATCCGGCCCACGCCAGAGCTGCATCGCGTGATCAACCAAATGCGCCACCTGAATGTGGCAGTTGTGATGGGAATTTTCGCGCGCGATCAACTCGAGGGCGTAATGCTTCTCGGTTCACGCCTTTCCGGAAGGATTTATGGCAGCGTGGAGCAGAACGCGCTCCAGGTTCTCTGCGGTCAGCTGGCCGTCGCCATCGAAAACGCGAAGCTGTTTACCGAAGTGCAAAACGCAAAGATCTACAACGAAACATTGCTCGAAAACCTTACTACGGGCGTGATCGCTGCGGGGATTGACGAACGCATTACTGTTTTCAACAACGAGGCCGGGCAGATCACAGAATTGAATTCGCGGGACATTCTCGATCACGCCATCGATGAACTTCCGGAAGCGCTTCGAGACGCATTGCGCGACACATTGCGAACCGGTGAGAGCCAGGAAAATAACGAGCTTGTCCTGCGCTTCGATGATCGAGGCGTCATCGTTCGCGCCAGCACGTCTATCTTTCGCGGCGAAGATCGACAAGTCCTCGGCGCATTGATGGTATTGACCGAAGCGATCGTCTCGCCAGTCTGGGCACGCTTTCCGCCGGGATGGCGCACGAAATCAAAAATCCGCTTGTCTCGATCAAGACCTTCGCGCAACTGCTGCCCGAGCGATATCAGGATTCCGATTTTCGGGAAACATTCTCAAACCTGATCGGTCACGAAATCGATCGGATCGATTCGCTGGTCAACCAGCTGCTCCGCTTCGCCCGCCCCGCCAAACCGATTCTCAAGCCAATGCACGTGCATGAGGTTTTGGAAAAATCGCTCCTGCTCGTCGGCCATCGGTTGTATCAGAAGGACATCAAATTAACTCGTTCCTGGGAGGCTAATGTTGATACAATACGCGCCGATGGCGACCAGCTGGAGCAGGTTTTCCTCAACTTTTTCATCAACGCCATGGACGCGATGAAGCGCGGCGGCGAGCTGAGTGTAAGCACACAGATCGGAAACGACGAGGAATGGGTGACCGCGATTGGACATGGCAATGGTGAGGCGCAGGAAGTCCTTCGTATCACTGTCCGCGATACAGGCGAAGGAATTCGCGGCGACGATATTCCCCACGTTTTCGATCCTTTTTTTAGCACAAAAGATTACGGCACCGGCTTGGGCTTGTCGGTCGTCCACGGAATAATTCAGGAACATGGCGGCCAAATCGAAGTGGAGAGCGAACTCAAGAAGGGCACCGCGTTTCACATTCTGCTGCCGCTTGTTCGCTTTGACAGCAAGGTGGCAGCGGCATGATTTCTTCGCCGGTCTGCATTTTATACACGCAGGATCCCGATCTCGTGCGGCGGGTGAAAGCGTTCCTGCGCACGATCGCGCAAACGCGTCATGTGTCGGATGCGAGTCGTCTCGATGCCGTCTTGCAGCAGAGCAATCCCGCGCTGCTCATGATAGATCTCCGCGCGAAGGAAAGTCGCGATTTGCTCGATCAAATTCAAAAAGACTGGCCGGAGGTCCTGATCATCGCGCTGGGCATAGCGCGCTCCGAACCTTTGCGCGAAGCCGAGCAAAGCGGAATTTACGCAGCCGATGACCTCCAGCTTGATCGGCCTCACTTCCAGGCGTTGGTCGGACGGGCGTTCGACTACTTAAAAGTTTTGCAGGACAATCGGGAACTGCGCGAAGAATCCAGCGGTGCTACTCTCACCCAGCCACCCAGAAGCGACGTTGTGACCGATCGTTACGGAATGCCTTCGTTACCTTTGTTGCGCTTTCCCCGTGTATTCCGCCGGTTCGACAATGTCGACCCAGCGTTGTGGAAAGCGTCGCTGATGCCGCGAGTGTGACGCGGGTCGGAATTTTTTCAAAAATTCGAAACGGCGATCGTTATCGACTGCGGGCCGGCTTGCGCTGTTTGCCGGACACGAACGAGATTGAATTTGGCGAACGCGACCCGCTGGTGCGCTGGTTTGAGCTCCACGCCCATTTGATCTCCCGCGCGAATCTCGCGCAAACGCCCGACCGAGCCCAGCGATCCCTTCTGCGCCGTGCGCTCGACACTTTCGGCGCGGAAGTGATCTTGCCGCTCTATGCGCGTGGCCAAATTATCGGGTGGCTCTTCTTTGGTCATCGCCTGACCGGGCAGCGCTTTGAGTATGCCGACCTCGAAGGACTAATGATTCTCGCGGAGCATGTTTCGACTGTCCTCGAAAACGCGCTTCTTTCCGAGGAAATCACCCTGCAAAAAACCCTCGCTGAGACCCTGCTCAAATCAATCCCGCCGGGAATCGTCGCGACCGATGAAAACGCCATCGTTCGTTGGTTCAATCCCACCGCCGAACAGATTTTGGGATTGTCGAGTAAGGATGTCCTGAACAAGCCGATCGAATCTGCAGGAAGCAGGCTCGGTGCATCTCTTCGTGAGACGCTCGACTCAAAAGCCACTCTACCCCCGTTACAATGGATCGACAATAAGACGCGCCGATCGCTCGCGGTCGAGACACGCCGGCTGATGAGCGAAGACACGCCTCTCGGCGCGGTCGCTGTCGTCCACGATCTCACCGCCGAGGAAACTTTGCGTGAAAAGCAAACCCTCCTCGATCGCGCCGCCTTTTGGACAGACTTGGCCGCCAGCATGTCTCACGAAATTCGCAATCCGCTGGTTGCGATTAAAACCTTCGCCCAACTTCTTCCCGAGCGATTTGACGACGCCGATTTTCGAAAAGATTTCAACGAAATCGTTGTCCGCGAGATCGACCGGCTTGATAAGATCATCACCCAAATCAACAACTTTGCGCATCCGCCGGAGCTCGTGTTTAAACCAATTGACGTGCGCAAGCCTGTGAAAAAAGCGATCGAGATCGCGCGCCATCGCCTCGGCCCGACAAACGGGTTGGCGGTTGAAACTTCTCTGTCGGACGATCTGCCGAAAGTGCTGGGTGACGAAACAGCGCTGGCCGAGGCCTTCGCACATCTCGTCGCCAACGCAGCTGAAGCGCTTTCGGGACGGACCAAACCGCGTATTAGCCTAGCCGCGAAACCGATTCGCGAAGGCAAACGCGCCAGCGGCGTCATCGTGACCATCCGCGACAACGGCAAGGGGATCGCGCCCGATTTGAAGGACAAAATCTTTTCGCCATTTTGCACAACGAAGCCGCGTGGAATGGGACTTGGCCTTCCCATCGTCAAGCGCACCGTCTTCGATCACAACGGCCGCGTCGACATCGATTCGACATCACACGGCACGCTGGTGAGCGTCATGTTGCCCGCCAGCCCGAACGGAAACTGAATAATTTCAGATTTCCGATTCGCGATTTCCGACTTAAGATTTGCCGCGTAACCGTGCCCGCACGCAAGATCGACATCTTCAACCTATGATCGTCACCACTGCTCAGCTCTATAAAGTCGCCTACGGAAAATTCGCCGTGGGCGCGTACAATATCAATAACATGGAACAGCTT
>QHRC01000068.1:0-12319 GCA_003219995.1 Verrucomicrobiota bacterium | reverse complement strand
AGGCGCCCGAAAGTATGCTGATAAACGCATGCTCGAAGCCATGATCCGTACCGCCGAAGGAATGTTTTCCGAAGCGATTTTCGCCGTCCATCTCGATCACGGCGACGAGGAAGCCTGCTATGATTGCATCGCTTCCGGTTTTTACAGCTCGGTCATGATCGATGCCAGCCACGAGCCATTTGAAAAAAATGTCGCGATCAGCAAACGCGTCGTTGATAAAGCGCACGCCAAAGGAATCAGCGTCGAGGCCGAACTCGGCATGCTCGGAGGCGTCGAGGAAGATATCAAAGTAGACGAAGGACACGCTTGCCTGACCAATCCGGATGAGGCTGTTGAGTTCATTAAGCAAACCAAATGCGATTCGCTCGCCGCCGCCATCGGAACCAGTCACGGCGCTTACAAATTTAAAGGCCAACAATCGTTGCACTTCGAAGTGATCGAAGGAATTCGCGACAAAGTAAGAAAGGCCGGCTTGCCGCCCACGCCAATTGTCATGCACGGTTCATCGAGCGTGCCGAAATCGGAAGTCGAACGGATCAATGCCGCCGGCGGTAAGCTCGATTCGTCCGCGCGCGGCGTGAATGAGGAAGAATATCTGCCCGCCGCCAAGCTCGGCGTGACCAAGGTCAACATTGACACTGATGGGCGTCTTGTCTGGACTCGCGTACATCGCGAGTTCTTTCGCGACCATCCCGAACAATTCGATTTTCGTCCGCCCGGCAAAATTTTTGTTGAGGAATACGCCAACTTCATCGCGCGTAAAAACGAAAAGCTCGGATCGGCCGGGAAGCTCGACGAGCTGCGCGCGAGCCTGTAGCGCGGTTTATGACCGCCGAACCACAACAGCGTAGCCGTTGGCAACGCTCATAGCGGGCCGCTAGAGAAAAACAGTGACGTTCACTCTTCAGGAGCTCGCAATGATGTGCGACGGCAAGTTGCTCGGCGATCCGGCACGGCAAATCACCGGTGCTGCATCGTTAGTGGAGGCCATCGACGGGGAAGTTTCCTTTTTCAACAACCCAAAATACGCGGCGCACTTACGCAAGACACGCGCTTCGGCAGTTTTCGTGCCGGCAGATTTTTCCGAACAGATTCCCGCTGCTCAAATTCGCGTTTCAAATCCGGCAAAGGCATTCGAGCAAGTGGTGTTAAAACTCGCGCCGAAGCCGATCAAAGTTGCGCCTGGAATTCATCCGAGCGCGATTGTCGATCCAAGCGTCAAGCTGGGAACCGGCGTTTCGATTCAGCCACATGTGGTTATTGAAAACGGCGCAACCATCGGCAACCTCACGGTAATCGGCGCCGGAAGTTACATCGGTCACGAAACTGTCGTGGGCGCGAATTGCACCATTTACCCTCACGTTACCATCCGTGAGCGCACTCGCATCGGCGCGCGCGTCGTCATTCACAGCGGCGCGATCATTGGCGCAGATGGCTTTGGTTTTGAACCGGCGGAAGGGCGTTATGAAAAGGTTCCGCAAGTCGGCATCGTTCAAATCGATGACGATGTTGAAATCGGCGCTAACACGACGATCGATCGCGCCCGTTTTGGCCGAACTTGGATCCAGGAGGGTGCAAAGATCGACAATCTTGTGCAAGTGGCACACAACGTCGTCGTTGGAAAACATACCGTTATCGCAGCACAAACTGGAATTGCTGGAAGTGTCCGCATCGGCCAGCGGGTTCTGATTGGAGGCCAGACGGGCATTATCGGACACGTCGAGATCGGCGATGACACAGCCATCGGGGCGCAGAGCGGCATTTCCAAGAACATCAGCGGCGGGGCGTGGTGGGCATCACCGGCGGTGCCGCTGGCCGAGGCGAAGCAGCAAATGGCTTGGGTACGCCGGCTGGGTAAATTCTTCGCGCGCGTCAAAGAAATCGAGAAGAAGCTCGGTTTAAGCTGAACGCAGTAATTAAAGCCTCGAGCTAACGAATGTGACGCGAAAATCAGCTCTCGACTGATTCGATTGGAATTTTGCTCGCAGCTAAAGGGCCAAGAGCAGTTGGCAAGCTTAGTGCTTATAATAAATATGGTATTTATAGAAGCCATGACGCCGTTGAGCCGCGATTCCTTTCAGTTTCTGATCGTCGATGATGACCCAGCCATCACCCGATTTCTCGTCACTTATCTGCGGCAAAAAGGCCACTCCTGCCAGGCGCTGACCGAAGGATTTCAAACAGCCACCTGGCTCGCCCACAATGACTGCGAAGTTGTGATGGTCGATCTTAGGATGCCAAAAGTGGATGGAATTTCGCTCATTTCCTTCATCCGCGAATTTAATCCGACAATTCCCATCGTTGTCTTCACGGGAATTGGTTATGACGAGGAGAAAATGCACGCAGCTTTAAGGGCCGGTGCAAACGCCTATGTGAGCAAGAATCTGCCGATCGAACAACTTTATTGCGTACTTTCGCGGCTGTTAGCAACCTGTCAGCAGGGTTCCAGTCGCGAAACTCTGGACCGGCCGCAATCGGCACTGGTTGGTGCTGCCTGAATTATTTACCGCGTGAAGCTCGCCAAACGCGAGGACGGCCTTCGTGGATTAATGTCCGCAACGTTTCCGGCGACACGCATTCAGCACCACAAGCGCTGGCCGTCTCGCGTACCATAAAATCGGAGGTGGCTACGATCAGGTCAAACCGTGCCGCATATTTGCCCGCGAGCCGCTCGATGATCGTATCGGCTGTCTGCCCGCGGCGTGAATAAAAGACTTGCACGTCAGCGGGGTCTGATTGCGCAGTGACGGTGGGACCTTTTCCATCAAAAACGATAACCACGCTTACACTGCCCCAATCCTGATAGTCACGCAGCTGCTTGATTAACGCGTCACGGGCGAGCGACGGACGACGCTCATGAAGTTTGCGCAAATCGGGCCACGCAAAAACAATACTATGACCGTCGACAATTAAATAACGTGCTTGTTGCCGCATCGCTAAAGTTCGGCGTCCCCGATGTCGACCTCGGCATTGCACTCGCGAGAATGCGTCACCTTGTCTTATCCTGTGGTGAAGGACGACTTCTTTGCCTTAGGTCTCGTTGCTTCGCGGCGCGTTAATTTGACGGCAGCTCGCCTGCGCCGGAGGTAGGCTCTTCGCCGTTTGCGTTTGGCCCGAACTCGATGCTGCTGACCCATTAAGCGCCCTCTATAAATTGAAACTCTGCGAGACGCAAAGCGAATTCCGCACTCCGCAACGGTCTCGATTAACCTCCGGAATCAAATCGAAATTGCATTCTTGATTGGTATACGATTAGAGGAACATTGTTCAACGTTGCTTCCAAAAACCATGACCTTTGACAACCCGCCCAAGATATTGCTCGGAATTTCGATGCTGATCCTGGTTTTGGCCTCTGGTTTCAGCATCCTCAACACCGCCAGAGTAAAAGAGCTGCATGCGAATTTGGTAAGGACGGCCGCAGCACGCGATGCCGCTGAACACCGCGCACTGGTACAAAAGCCGGAGCCAGGGGCTGGGAAAGCGAAAGCGGCCACAATGAAGGCAACCGACGCAGGTGGCGAAAGCAAGGCCGCCAAAGCCGAAGCGGATCTCGCCCAGGTCTTAAAGGAAAAAGCAGATTTGCAATCCAAATTGCAGGCGAGCGAGGCGGAGATCGTATCGCTAAAAAATAGAACACAGGAACCTGGCCCCGAGGCTACCAGCGTGAATCCGGGGACTCCTTCAACAGCGGAATTACAGGCGCAACTCGATGACACCCGCCATCAGCTCGATAGTGCCCAGCGCGAGAACATGTTTTTGGCCGAGAAACTTGGACCGACAAAGGAACGCCCGTCCCAAATGGCTCAACCGGAAAGAAAGCGGCGCGAAGCGGGGGTAGGCAAACCAGGAGTTCGCGGTACCGTCCTGGCGGTCAACCAAGCTTACAATTTCGTAGTTTTAAATCTTGGCGGTCGCCAGGGCATCACAACCAATTCAGAAATGCTCGTTTTTCGAGAAGGAATTTTCATTGGAAAAATTCGTATTTCTTCGGTTGAACCTGCTACGGCGATTGGCGATGTTCTTACAAATAGCTTGGCGCGCGGCGTCCAAGTGCAACCTGGAGATACTGTCGTTTATGCGGGCACTCATTCCTGATTTGAAGAGAAAAATTGCGGTCGTACTTTTGCTGGCAAGCGCCATCTCCTTTGTTTCCTGCGCCTCGCAGAAACAGCAGATTCGCCTGGTGGACGATCCAGACGGGCGTCGTGAGTCTACCATCCCGTGGGACAAACAGGAAAAATGGGAGACGGAGAATCAATTCTCCGGTATGACCGATCGGCGCTGAGCGGGACACGGCTCGAGCGGACAGAAATCGACAATCTCACCGGCCGGCCGCTCTTCAAATCCAAAAACCGGCTGGTATGGTTGCATTTTTTGGCACGACGACAATGCCGTCGCGGATGAAGTAATTGTCCGCATCAAAATTCGCCGGTTTTCCTTCCGGAGTAATCACCGCCCCGTCGGCAATCCGGGCATTCTTGTCGATGATAGCGCGATCAATCACGCAGTTGCGGCCGATCCCGATGGGCGGTCGCCCCGAATCTGTATGTCGATCTTGCTCGAAGTAATCTGCTCCCATCACGATGCTGTTGCGAATGGTCGCGCCGCTCTGAATAATGCTGCGGATCCCAACGACGCAACGTTCCAGATGAGCATCAGAAATGATGCAGCCGTCCGAAATAATCGCCTGCCGCAAAGCGGCGCCGTTGATTTTGCTGCCTGGCAAAAAGCGCGGATGCGTATAAATCGCCGCTTCCGAGTCGAAGAAACTGTATTCCGGCACAAGGTCTGTAAGATCGAGATTCGCTTCATAAAAAGCGCGGATCGTTCCGATATCTTCCCAGTAACCTTTAAAAATGAACGCGCTCACATGTCGATCTTTGATCGAGTTCGGAATGATGTGTTTGCCAAAATCGACCAGATTATTTTCCAGGCATTTGACCAGGACGTCGCGATTGAAAACATAAATGCCCATCGAGGCTTGGAATAATTCTTCGTCCTCGCTCGAACCGATCGCCCGGAGCAATTCAGGGCTGATTTTCATTTCCCGAAGCACAGCGTCGTCCACCGGCTTTTCAACAAAACGAACAATGCGTCGATCCACACCGCTTTGCATGATCCCGAATTCGGAAACCTGATTCCGATGCACCGGTTTGGTCGCGAGTGTGATGTCGGCGCCGGATTGAATGTGCTGATGGAGGAGCGCGCGAAAATCCATGCGATAAAGCTGATCGCCGCTCAGGATCAGGTAATAATCGAAAGGCCGCTCGAGGAAGTAGCGCATGTTCTGCCGCACCGCGTCCGCCGTGCCCTGATACCATTGCGAGCCTTCCGGCGTTTGCTGCGCTGCGAGAATATCGATGAAGCTGCGGGAGAAATTATCGAACTTATAGCTCGCCTGAATATGTCGATGCAACGACATGCTGTTGAATTGCGTGAGGACGTAAATCGAGCGCAGTCCTGAGTTCAGGCAGTTGCTGATCGGAATGTCGACAATGCGATATTTTCCCCCGAGTGGGACCGCCGGTTTTGCCCGGTCTTTCGTCAAAGGAAACAAACGCGTGCCGGCGCCGCCGCCCATGACGATGGCAAGCGTGCGCTGCGTCGTTCCGGGCGGCAGCGCGGGGGGAGACGACGATGCTTGCGCTGCAGATGAATCGAGCCGCGGAGAGTTCTGCATTGCCACACATTTAATAACTCAGGGTCTGCACGTTCCGGCAACCTTTTTGCTGTGCCGGTCGCTTTCCTCCCCCTGAGGCGGGTTGCTACAGTGACGGGGAGATATTAGTTTCCCCTCCTTATTATGTGCGGAATTGTCGGCTACGTCGGGCGATCGGAGGCCGCGCCCATTTTACTGGACGGCTTGCGTCGACTCGAATATCGCGGTTACGACTCAGCGGGAGTCGCAATTGTCGATGGTGATCGGGTTGAGACGCGCAAATGCGCCGGACGCATCGCCGCGCTCGCGAAATTGATGGCGGAAAAACCCGCATCGGGCTCATTTGGCATCAGCCACACGCGCTGGGCGACACATGGAAAGGTGAACGACGAAAACGCGCACCCGCATTTCGACGCCAGCGGAAAAATCGCGCTCGTCCATAACGGCGTGATCGAAAATTATCAGGCGCTCAAGGAACAGTTAAATCGTGACGGCAACCATGATTTCCACTCGCAAACCGACACCGAGGTGCTTGCTCACCTCATCGGGAGCATTTACCAGCAGTTGGACGGGAAAGATTCCAAGGCGCGTCTGGTCAATGCCGTGCGCGCGGCCTTGAAACAAGTCATCGGCACCTACGGCATCGCGGTTGTTCACGCTAACATCCCCGATTTCATCATTGGCGCGCGACGCGGCAGCCCGCTCGTTCTCGGAGTTGGCAAAGACGAAAATTTTCTGGCCAGCGATGTGAGCGCGATCGTCGCCTATACGCGCGACGCGGTTTACTTGAACGACTTCGACGTGGTGGCAGTCGAACGCGACAAGTTCGAGATCAGCTCGCTGGCGGGCGAGACGGGCGATCACCAGGTTAGCAAAGTCGAGTTCACCGCGGAGGACATTAAGAAAGGCGATTATCCTCACTACATGCTCAAGGAAATCTTTGAGCAGCCCGATTCTGTCCGCGACGCGATGCGCGGCCGCCTCAGCCTGGAGGATTGCACGGCCAAGCTCGGTGGCCTGAACATGACACCAGAGCAATTGCGCGATGTCGGCCGCGTCGTTCTCACCGGTTGCGGCACTGCGCTGCACGCCGCCATGGTCGGGGAATATTTGATCGAACAGCTCGCTAGCATTCCGACCGAAGTGGAATACGCGAGTGAATTTCGCCATCGCAATACGCCGATGACGCCGGACACGCTCGTTTTTGCGGTCAGCCAAAGCGGCGAAACTGCCGATACCCTCGGCGCGCTGCGGGAAAGCCGGCGTAAAGGCTATCGCACGCTCGGCATTTGTAATAACGTAGCGAGCACGATCGCGCGCGAAAGCGACGGCGGCGTTTACATGCACGCCGGCCCGGAAATCGGCGTCGCAGCGACCAAATCATTTACATCTCAACTCGTCATCCTCACCCTCATCGGCCTACTTCTTGGCCGAATGAGAAATCTTTCTACTGCGGAAGGAACACGCATTATTAAAGAACTCGAAACGTTGCCGGGACAAATCGAGGAAGTTTTGAAGCTGAGCGATCAAGTCAAAGCGATCGCAAAAAAATATGTCGATGTTGGCGGCATGCTTTTCTTCGGCCGCCAGTTCAATTTCCCGATCGCAGTCGAAGGCGCTCTGAAAATGAAAGAGATCACTTATCTCTTCGCAGAAGGACACCCCAGCGCGGAGCTCAAGCACGGCATCATCGCACTGGTGCGGCCCGATCTTCCCTCCATTTTTATCGCGCCGGATGACGCCGTGTTTTCGAAAAATTTGAATAACATCGAGCAGATCAAAGCGCGCAAAGGCCCGATCATCGCGATTACCAGCGGCAACGGCGCGAAGCAACTCAAAGGGCTCGCCAACGAAATTGTTTCGCTCCCGGATGTGGCTGATTGCCTCAGTCCCATTCTCACGGTCATCCCGCTCCAGCTCCTTGCCTACCATCTCGCGGTCGAACTTGGTCGCGATGTCGATAAACCGCGGAATCTCGCTAAAAGCGTGACCGTCGAGTAACCGCTCAGATCCTGTGCAAAAAAACGAAACCTACGTCCTCGACCTTCTGCACGACGCGGGACTGGTGACACGGCCGCAGATTGACACCGCGCGGTCGCGGTCACGCTTGAACGGCGAGAGCAACGTTGTCGATCTTTTGATTAAGGACGGCGTCATTTCGGAGGCGGATGTGTCGCGCACGCTCGCCGGTCAGGCGCATATGGATTGGATCGACATTTCCATGATGGTCATTCCGCCCGCGGTGATCCAGCAAATTCGCGCCGAAGACGCGCGTCGTTTCAAAGTCATTCCGGTGGCCTTTGGTGAAACCGGACTGATCGTGGCGGTGGGTGATCCGCTTGATATAGACACAGTCGACAGCCTGAGTTTTCTTTTGCAGCGCGAGATCGAACTGGTTTGCACCAGTCCGGCAAGAATCCGCGACGCGCTCATCAAATACTATGGCACTGCCGACGAAGCCGCGGATGTCCTTGAGCAGAAACTCGGCCCAGATCTCGATCTTGGCCTGGAACTGGAGCAAGCCGCGGCGGTGGAAGGCGACGAAACGGATGCGCCCATTATCCGGATGGTGTCAATGTTGTTGATCGAAGCGCATCGCGTGGGGGCAAGCGATATTCATCTCGAACCGCTCGATAAAAAATTCCGCGTCCGTTTTCGCATCGACGGAGTCCTTCAGGAAATGCAGGCGCCGCCGAAGCGTTTACAATCCGCCATCATCAGCCGCCTCAAAATCATGACGGGCTCAATGAGCATCGCGGAAAAACGACTGCCACAGGATGGGCGAATTCAGGTCAAGATTAAAAGGAAGCCGATTGATCTTCGTGTCTCCACCATCCCAACCAATCACGGTGAGAGCGTCGTCATGCGCGTGCTCGACAAATCGAGCCTGGTCCTTGGTTTGCCCGAGCTCGGTTTCTTCAGCGACGACCAGGACACGTTCGAACGCCTGATTAAGCTTCCCGATGGGATTTTGCTCGTGACTGGCCCGACCGGTTCCGGCAAAACAACCACGCTTTACGCCTGCCTCAATTACATCAACAAACCCGATCGAAAGATCATCACCGTCGAAGAGCCGATCGAATATCAGATGACTGGGATCAACCAGGTGCAGGTGAACCCGGAAATCGGAATGACGTTCCCGGCCGCGTTACGCTCCATCCTGCGGCAGGCGCCCAATGTCATCATGATTGGCGAGATTCGCGACCTCGAGACCGCGAACATCGCCACGGCATCCAGCCTCACTGGCCATCTCGTCTTCAGCACGCTGCACACAAATGATGCGCCTTCGGCCGTAGCGCGTTTGATCGACATCGGCGTCCAACCGTTTCTGGTCGCTTCCTCCATACGTGCGATCATGGCGCAACGGCTGGTCCGGCGTCTTTGCACCCACTGTAAAGAACCGGGCGATCTGAGCGACACAGAATTGCGCGCACTGCGGATTGAACCCGGCCAAATCCGCGAAGCACAGGTCATGAAACCAGTCGGGTGTGATCAATGCCGGAAGACCGGCTACAAAGGCCGCACCGGCATCTTCGAGATTTTCGTGATCGACGATGAGGTCCGGCACATGATCAACCAGCGCAGCTTGACCTTGCTACTGCGCCAACGCGCGCGCGAACTCGGCATGCGCACACTCCGTGAAGACGGCGTGCGCAAGGTGCTCGGCGGCCTCACTTCAGCGGAAGAAGTGATTTCGATTACCATTGGCGACGTCAGCTAGCTAGCAATTGAGTGAGCCAGAGATTGAGAGAATAGAACATGCAAATCACTAACTCGCTGACTCGCTCAATCACTCACTGCCTAACATGAATAACAAACAAGTCGCTGAGCTTTTCATCGAGCAGCACGTCCTGCAGCCGTCACAAGCTGACGATGTGCTCAATGAAGCCGATCTAAACGGGAAAACAATCGCGCAAGCCATGGTCGATAGCGGCTTTGTTGATGAGCGGGGCTTTTATAAAACGATCGCCGATGGGCTCGGAACGGAATATGTCGATCTGTCGGAAACGGAAATCGCCCCGGAAATTTTGCGTTTGATTCCAAGTGGTCTGGCGCGGTTGCACCGGGCGCTTCCGATTGGAATAAGCGGAAACGCCCTGCGCGTCGCGCTGGTTGATCCACTTGATCCCCGCGCCGGGGAGGACCTGCGCTTTGCCCTGGGCAAAGATGTCGATGTTGTGGTCGCTCCGGCCGAACAAATCGAAGACCGGATCAAGCAATATTACGGCGCCGATACGTCGAGCATGGAGGAGATCCTCAAACAGCTCGGCGAAGCCGGCGGACTCCTGCAATTGCGTGAGGGAGACGGTGCCGCCATCGAAGCCGAGGCGAACGCCACCCCTATTATTCGCTTTGTCGACCTTATCCTGTATCAAGCGATCCAGGACCGCGCGAGCGACATTCATTTCGAGCCCTTCGAAAACGAATTCAAAATTCGCTATCGAGTCGATGGCGCGCTTTATGAAATCTCGCCGCCGCCGCGTCATCTCGCGTTGCCGGTCATATCACGCGTTAAAGTGATGGCGAATATGAACATCGCGGAGCGCCGTCTGCCCCAGGATGGCCGCATTCAAAAAAATATCTCGGGACGCCATATCGATCTTCGCGTCTCGACTTTGCCGACTCAGTTTGGGGAGAGCCTGGTGCTGCGCGTACTCGACCGCTCGACGGTTAATCTTGATCTCGAAATGCTGGGCATGCCGGATTACATTTACAATTATCTTCTGGAAGTAATTCAGCACCCGAACGGCATTTTCATCGCGACGGGACCGACTGGTTCTGGGAAAACGACGACGCTTTACTCCTGTTTGCGCAGGATCAACACGATCGACTCGAAGTTGCTCACTGCGGAAGAGCCGGTCGAGTATGATCTCGAGGGGATCGTGCAGGTGCCGGTGAACGAAGCAATCGGACTTACTTTTGCGCGGGTGCTGCGCGCTTTCCTGCGGCAGGATCCGGACCGCATAATGATTGGCGAGACGCGCGATTTGGAGACGGCGCAAATTGCCATTCAGGCATCGCTTACCGGGCATCTCGTCTTCACCACGTTGCACACCAACGATGCACCGGGCGCGGTCACACGTTGGATCGACATGGGTGTAGAGCCGTTTTTGATTTCCTCCACACTCGAAGCCGTGCTTGGCCAGCGTTTGTTGCGCAGCATCTGTCCACAGTGCCGCACCACCTATCAGCCAAACGAAGCGTTGTTGGCGCAGCTTGGACTTGCCCGTCAAGACATCGGCGAAAAACAATTTTATTACGGGAAAGGGTGCGACGCGTGCAACCACACCGGGTACAAGGGCCGTAAAGGAATTTACGAACTGTTGAAAATTACCGACCCACTCCGCGAATTGATTAACGAGCGAGCACCGACCGTGACTCTGAAACAAAAATCGATCGAGCTTGGGATGATAACATTACGACAAGATGGATTGCGCAGCATCTTCGCGGGCGACACTACCATCGAAGAAGTGCTCAAATATACCTAACTGTAGTCGTCGCGCTCAGGGCAAAGCGGCGCGGGTCAACCATTTACAGCCAACGCCCCGCTTCGCAGAGCGCCGATAGAAATCGCGCGAAGCGGCTCGACAGAATTTTGATCCGAGTTAAGGTCATTCTCCCGAAGATTGCTCGCCATGCCTCGTTTCACTTACGTAGCTCTCGACGCCCGCGGCCAGGAGTCGACTGGGCTAGTGGAAGCGCATTCGAGCAATGAGGCGATCGGTCGATTGCGCCAGGCCGGTTATTTTCCGACAAGCGTTTACGAAGAGGGCAGGGCCAGCGGCCCGGATGGGAAAGTCGCGCGTGCGACAGCCAAAGCCATTCGCGCCGCGAAACCGCGCCAGCGAAAAAACATCGTTCTCTTCCAGCGCCAAAAAATTAAACCGAAAACGTTGATGATTTTTACGCGTCAGCTCGCGACCTTGATTGACGCCGGCCTGCCTCTCCTGCGCGGTCTCAATGTCCTGGCCAAACAAGAGCGCGACGCGGTTTTAAAAAGGACGATCGACAAACTAGCCGAAGGCGTGCAAGGCGGCGGCACGTTTTCGGAAACGCTCGGCCGGCATCCTCTCATTTTTAACAATCTTTACGTCAACATGGTGAAAGCAGGCGAAGTCGGCGGCGTGCTCGAGCTTGTCCTGGGACGACTCGCGGAATTTCAGGAGAAGGCGCAAAAGATCAAAAACAAAGTCGTCGCCGCGATGGTCTATCCGATCAGCGATGGTTTATCCGCTCATCGTCATGACGATGGCGGTCGCGATCATGGGATTTCTGCTCGTCTTTATCGTGCCGAAATTCGAAGCGATCTTTCACGACATGCTCGGCGACAAACCGCTGCCGACGATCACCCTCTTCGTCATCGGCGTGAGCAGCTTCGTGAAAAACCACGGCTTTATTCTGCTCGGCTCGATCATTGCCGCGGTCGCAGTTTACAAATTGATCGCCCGCACGCGCCTGGGAAGATCGGCCATTGATCGTTTCCAATTGCGTCTGCCGCTCATTGGCGATGTCATCCGTAAGACGGCGATCTCGCGTTTTTCGCGCACACTCGGAACGCTGGTCACGAGCGGCGTGCCGATTTTGCAGGCGCTCAACATCACTCGTGAGACGGCCGGAAACATGGTGATCGCGAGCGCGATTTCGCAGGTGCACGACAGC
>QHRC01000285.1:1449-1855 GCA_003219995.1 Verrucomicrobiota bacterium | reverse complement strand
GAAAAGTTGCTGCAAAATCCCGAGATTGCCTTTGTGGATGTCCGCAGCGTGACCCGCGGTTGCTACACCTTTCGGATCGAACGCATATGAACGCATCCGAACTTCTTCCTCCCTCCGACACGATGTATCGCGCATTGGTCAATCGCGATTCCAGTTTCGAAGGCATCTTTTTTGTTGGCGTGCGGACGACTGGAATTTTTTGCCGGCCCACGTGCACGGCAAAAAAACCGGCCCGGCAGAATGTCGATTTTTTTGCGACGCCGAGTGAAGCGCTACACGGCGGTTATCGTCCCTGTTTGCGGTGCAATCCGATGGACCCGAGCGAGCGGCCGCCGAAATTGATCGAGCGGTTGCGCGCGGAAGTGGAACGCGCGCCGGACGGCCGGCTCACCGACAAGGAACTGGC
>QHRC01000285.1:0-1358 GCA_003219995.1 Verrucomicrobiota bacterium | reverse complement strand
CTTCGAATCGGCCAGTGGGTTTCGAGACGCTTTCGCGCGGATTTTCGGTGAACCACCGACGATGGCGAAGAAACAGGGCGGCTTGTTTGCCGAACGAATCGAGACGCCGCTCGGAGCGATGCTCGCAATCGCGGACGATGAAGGTCTGCGCTTGCTTGAGTTTGTGGATCGGCGGGCAATGGAACGCGAGTTGTCTATCTTGCGCCGACGATTGCACACAAACGTTGTGCCGGGCCAGCATCGGCATCTCGACGCGATTCGATGGCAACTGGCCGATTATTTTTCCGGAAAGAATCTTGAGTTCGATATCCCGCTCGCGCCCGTGGGGTCGCCGTTTCAACTTCGTGCGTGGAAAATCTTGCGTTCGATTCCGCTGGGTGAAACGCGATCTTATTCATGGATGGCAAAACAACTGGGCGATGTTGAGATGCGTCGCGCGGTCGGTCGCGCCAATGGCGAAAACATGCTGTGCATCGTCATCCCATGTCATCGCGTCATTCGTGCCGATGGCACCCTCTGCGGTTACGGCGGGGGGTTGTGGCGGAAAAAATGGCTGCTCGATCACGAAAGAAAAGTGATGAGTGACGAGTGATCGGTAGCGATTTTAAATCGTTGAATCGCTAATTCACTAAGTCGTTAAATGATGACATTGGTTACCGAGAATGAGAAACCGGGGATCGCAAGCTCGGCTTTGCTTTCTGACTGCGTGGCCGGCGCTTACTGGTGCGAGATTTCTTGTTCCGTCGAACGGCGGCGCCGCTTGGCCTTGCGTGCAAAACGTGCAAGCCATGTTCACCCTCAAAAATCTCCGGCGCTTTGCGCAGGCCATTGATGATGATAAGCAACGAGCCAAAAGAAATCGCGAGAAGCAAGAATAGCCAAAACATGTCTATGAAGTGAGCATTAGAGTTTTGGTCAGAGGGTTCGAAAACTGACCGGCTTAAATTGTCGATCATCTTACGACACTGCGCTGCGCTCCTGATTGATTCCGCGGCAGAATCCTGACGCACCTGCGGGTCCGACATCTGGCCGCACTTGCCAAGTTCGCCGAGGTTTTAAGCGCGCGCCCGGGGTGACTCGAACACCCGACCGACGGATTAGAAATCCGTTGCTCTATCCGGCTGAGCTACGGGCGCTTTTGCTAGGTAAAACGGCATAGGCCAAAAGATTTCGGTTGCACTTTTCACGGTGCTATTCTACGGTCGGCCGTGTGAAACAGTGCAAACCGACGAAAACATGGGAAAGAACACGGCTCCAAAATCTCATCCGCCATAAGTCCGGGCGCTACTATGCCAGAGCTTTCGCAGGCGGCAAAGAAGTTTGGAAATCGCTCAAGACATCACATTTCAGCGTGGCGC
>QHRC01000031.1 GCA_003219995.1 Verrucomicrobiota bacterium | reverse complement strand
GCCGCCAAGCGCAAGCAGGTACTTATCGAGTCAGTTCTTTGCGAGCTTGAAAAAGTGAATCGGCGCGAGAAATCCCGTGCAATTCGGGAGCAGTTGCGCTGCTGTAACTGGATACGACTTCCCATCGGCCAATTCTCGAGACTTTTCGGGAGTGAAGGCGGGAAGAAGGTGAGCTTTTCGGAGCCAAAAGCCAGGAGCCAGAATATTCGTCCGGTTCAACTCATTCGTGCCTAGCCCTGTAGCGGCGGTCTGTGACCGCCGACCTTCTGCAGCGCTGCGCGAAAAAACTTCTTCGCAAAAAGAGGAATGAGAGCTGGGCGATGCGCCCCGCCAGTTCAAGGATTTTGAGGCGTTCTTGAAATGCGAATGGTTCGAGTACCATTCGAACTTCGGCAGGCCGACAGAGTCTTACAAGTGGCGGGGCAAACAAGTCCGACTCTCGGAGTTGGAGGAAACTTGTTATGCGAAATCGCCCAATATGTTTTGTTCTATGTAGTTTAATAAGCGCCGCATCTGCGATGCGAGCGCAGGACGTCGTAAGATCGACATCAACCGATCCGCAAACTGTGGCGGAATCCGAACTGATCGTGGTCTCAGCCACACGCAGTGAGATTCCGCTCGATCAATCGCCCGCCAGCGTAAGCCTGATCACGCCGGAGGATGTTAATCAAAAGCAAATCGAGCGGGTGAGCGACGCGCTGCGCGAAGTGCCGGGACTGTCGGTTGTGCAAACCGGCACGCCTGGGCAACTCACGTCCGTCTTTACGCGTGGTTTGCGGAGCGAGCATACGCAAGTGTTACTCGATGGCGTTCCGATCAATCAAGGTTTGCAAGGCGCGTTCGATTTCGCAAATCTGACGACGGACGACGTTGGCAGAATCGAGGTTGTGCGCGGTCCGCAAAGCACGCTGTATGGGCCACGCGCTTTGGCCGGCGTTATCCAAATCTTCACTAAGCAAGGCGAAGGCACGCCGGAAATATCGTTGAACGCCGAAGGCGGATCGTACAACACCTTTCGGGAATCACTCGAAAGCGAGGGCAGGATCGACAAGTTTGATTATTCAATCGGCGCCAGCCGGCTCGATACTGACAATGCGCGCCCGAACAATCAGTATCGCAACACGGCCGCGATCGCTAATGTCGGTTGGTCGCCGAATGAAACGGCGCGACTCAGCAGTTTGTTCACCTATTCGCTGAGCGACACTGGAAATCCGAACACGATCTTCAATCCCAAGCCTCTCGATAATTTTTTGACCGAAAAATGGCTGATCGCGCCACGTGTCGATCTTCGAGTCGGCGACTATTGGGAGCACAAGTTCATTTTCAGCTACGATCACGAGCGTCAGTTAAATGATCCGAACCAGGACGGCTTCGTCGGGCCGACTCGCGCTCTTTTCGAACGGACAACGATCGATTATCAAAACGATCTGCGTCCCGCGTCGTGGCTCACGCTCACCTCAGGATTTTTTTACAGTCGCGTCAACGCGGGACAGGAGCGCCCGTTCGTCCTCCAGATCTTTGGTCCGCAACCGACCTTTGTCAGCGATCACACGCAGGAAACGGCCGGGTTTCTGCAAGCGACCTTAACGCCGATCAAAGACTTAATTTTCGTCGCCGGTGGGCGCTTCGATCATTTCAACCAGTTCGGCGATGTTTGGACATATCGGTTCGCCGGCAGTTACAAGATCGACAAGACGAACACCACGTTGCACTCGAGCGTCGCGACCGGATTCAGCCCGCCAAGCAGTCAGGACAAAATCTTCGGGATGAATTTTGGATTGCGGCCGGAAAGAGATCTCGGCTGGGATGCTGGGGTCGAGCAGCGGCTGTGGGAAAACCGAGTCACGATCGGCGCGACTTATTTTCATAACGACTTGTCGAACTTGATTGGCTTCAACGGCCTCTTCGAAACGCTCAATCTTGGCGCGGCGGAAACACAGGGAATCGAAACAGAGCTGCGCATGCAACCGATGGTCGATCTTGTTTTCACGGCGAGCTACACTTATCTCGACGCCGAGAAGACGTCATCGGCGGACATTAATCAGCCGCAAGGGTCACGATTACCGCGCCGGCCGCGCAATGAAGTTTACGTTTCAGCCTCCTACTTGTGGTGCAAAAAATTGCGCACGACGATTGCGGCAAAATTCGTGAATGCGCGCGAGGAACTCAATTTCGGCGGACCAAACTTCGACATCGAAGATTATAGTTTCGTCAATGTCGCAGCGGAATATGAAATCAATTGGCACATGTCGCTCTTCGGAAGAATCGAGAATTTAACAAACGAGCATTACGCGGAGGTTTTCGGTTTTCCGGCGCTTGGCCGCGCGGCCTACGCGGGAGTGAAGTTGCGCTTCTGAGCAGCCCTTGTCATTCCGAGCGAAGTCGAGGAATCTCTTATTGTTGTTAGAGCAACAGTGAGAGATGTCTCGACTTTCGCTCGACATGACAGAAATGATTTATAAGAAAACATGACCCCACAGCTGTATCTCCTCGCTGGCTTAATTGGCGGCGGCTTGCTCGTGGCGATTATTTTTTTGCTAAATCGCCGCGGCGGAAGCGCAGATAATGTGCTGCTAAGCAAAATCGAATTGCTTGAGCGGGCGCACGAACGTGAGGAGCGCGTCTTGCGCGAAGAGATGTCGCGCGGCCGCGAAGAAAGCGCGGGCGCGGCAAAAACGCAGCGCGAAGAATTGACCAAGTCGCTGGAAAGCGTGCGTTCAATTGTCGATCTTCGTTTGAAGCAATTGCAAGAGGACAACTCGCAGCAGATCGAAAAGATGCGCGCGACCGTTGACGAGAAGCTTCAAGGGACGCTGGAGAAACGTCTTAGCGAGTCGTTCAAACTGGTAAGCGATCGGCTGGAGCAGGTGCATCAAGGGCTGGGGGCAATGCAACAGCTGGCGAGCGACGTGGGCGGATTGCAGAAAGTTCTGACCAACGTGAAGACGCGCGGTGGCTGGAGCGAATGGCAGCTTGGCGTGTTGCTCGAGGAAATGCTGACGGCAGATCAGTTCGCGAAAAATGTGAAAATGAGTGATGACACAGACGAGCGTGTCGAGTTCGCAATTAAGTTGCCGGGCGATGAGAACGGCTTGCCGGTTTGGTTACCGATCGATGCAAAATTTCCGAGAGAAGACTATGACCGGCTGGTGACAGCGCAGGAAAAGGGTGATCTCAACACGATTGATGAAGCGATGAAAAATCTGGAAACGCAATTGAAGCGTTGCGCGAAAGATATTTGCCAGAAGTACATCAACCCGCCGCGCACGACCGATTTTGCTCTCATGTTTTTGCCGACGGAGGGGCTTTATGCCGAGGCGATCCGCCGTGTCGGGTTGGTCCAACAGGTGCAGCGCGATTGCCGCGTCACTTTTGTCGGGCCGACGACACTGGCCGCACTCCTCAACAGTTTGCAAATGGGCTTTCGCACGCTCGCCATCCAAAGGCGTTCCAGCGAAGTTTGGAATTTGCTTTCCACGGTAAAGACAGAATTCGGAAAATTTGGCGAAGCATTATCGGCCGTGAAAGACAAACTCGACCAGGCGTCACGCCACGTGGACAACGTGGCAGTGCGTTCGCGCGCGATCACGAAAAAGCTCCGCGATGTGGAAGAACTACCGGCAAATCCCAAAGGTTTGCTCCATATGCTGACGAAGACAGACCCGGAGGAGTGATTTTATCGGGTTCCGGAGCTGGCGATTAAATCGACAATCCCGACACGAAAAGCTCACAGCACCTGATCCCATTTCGCTTTGTCCTTGAGCATGATCTCGCGCAGAAGACGAATGGGCGGCATGCCATGATTGAGCAAGTCGTTGTGGAATTTTTGCAGCGAGAATTCGTCGCCCTGTTGCGCTTTGTAATCGTCGCGCAGTTTCAAGATCTGCAATTTGCCAAGGGTGTAATTGAGATAGCCGGGATCGAAAGTGCCTCGCATCGCCTCGGCCCGCGCCGGTTTTTCCTCGTAGTAACAATTCTCTTGAAAGAATTTTGTCCCTTCGTCAACGGTCATATTCTGCGTGTGCATTTTGATCGCCACGCACAAGCGGCATAAACGCAGCATCGCTTCATCGGCCTGCGCCATGCGATATTTGGCGGCGCGCTTCTTATCATCGACAACTGAGGTTGGACTTGTTTTCGGGCTCGGCTTGGCTTTTGGCGCTGCGGTTGAGCCCGGACTGGCACTTGGCTTTGGCGTTGGACTCGGCGCCGGCGCCGGCGTACTGCCATATCCTTCGTCGATCACCATTTTCTCGCAGTAATGGGCCCAGCCCTCGATGAAGGCGTAGCTCCCA
>QHRC01000030.1:5726-6728 GCA_003219995.1 Verrucomicrobiota bacterium | reverse complement strand
CGCGCTGCGCGATGTTGATTCCGGCCCCGGCGACATTGGACCTGTTGTTGACATCCTTGACTTGATCGACTGGGCCGCTGTGCACGCCCATGCGCAGCCGAAGACGCGGATGGTTTTTTAAAGCTCGGCTGATTTCCAGCGCGCATTGCACCGGCTCCTCCGGACTTTCGAAAAAGACCAATGCCATCCCGTCGCCGGAAGGAATGGAAATGAGTTTTCCCCTCGCATCGCTCTTGCGAAATTGCGCCGTTTTCCGCACGAGCTGATTGAGCTGGTGCACGACCTCGCGCTGCTCGTTGACGAGCAGTTTCGAGTAACCGACCACGTCCATAAACAAGACGTGCCCAATCGCGAGGTGAGGATCGGATTTGAGTTTAGCGGGCATAGATGTCCATCTACGGCTCAGGACAGATCATTTCAAGACGATCGACCGTTAAGTTAACGCGTATTGTCGATCTTACGGCGTTTGCTCGGCTGCTTCTTCGGCCGGTTCTTCGCCAATTTCTTCTTCAATTTCCCGACGCCATTCGCGCGAAAGCCAAGGCCGGAGAAATCCGTAAAGCAAATAGGCAAGAAAAAGCACGGCCGGCATCCATTCGTAATTCATGACCGTGAAAATGAGGATGAGGCTGATGATGAGAAAGCGCGGAATCGATTTCTTTGTCTTCCAATTAAGCGCCTTAAAACTGGGATACTGAAAGCGGCTGAACATCATGAAAGAAAGAAAAAGGAGCAGCGGCGGGAGAACGAATTTCCATTTGCCGAGATGATGCTCGCCTTCGGCCAGCCAGAGTAGAAACAGCGTGATCGACGCAATTAAACCCGCTGCCGCCGGAATGGGAAAGCCGGTGAAGCTTTTTTGGTCGACTTCTCCGCTCGCTTCATGATTGGCAGCCGCGCAATTGAAACGCGCCAAACGCAGCGCACCACACGCCAGATAAACAAATGCGATGATCCAACAAGCGCGCGGAAATTCCTGGAGAACGATGCGGTAAACCATCA
>QHRC01000030.1:1060-5683 GCA_003219995.1 Verrucomicrobiota bacterium | reverse complement strand
GGCCAAAAGCGCTTTCGTGTCCGCCTAAACGGGCCAGTCGCCCGTCGAGCAGATCGAAAAAGCAGGCGCCCAGAATAAACCAGATCGCGGTGTGAAAGAGATCGCCGGCCGCATCGGGGTTCGACACTTGCAGCAACGCGCCCTCAAGAATTTTCAGCGTCGCGGTGAAGCCGCAGAATAAATTCCCCGCCGTCATCAAGTTCGGCAGAAGATAAATTTTCGAAGGGTGCTCGTTCATTGCTTGGAGAGGCGCGCGATGATTGTCGATCCTGCGGAGACGTGATCACCCACTTTCACAAGCACGGTGGCGGTGAGCGGCAAGTATATCTCGGTTCGCGAGCCGAAGCGAATCATTCCGAAACGGTCGCCCTTCTTCAATTCATCGCCCAGCCGCGACCAAGCAACGATGCGCCGCGCAATCGCGCCGGTCAGTTGCCTGACCACGACGGTGACGCGGTTGTTTTGGAATGCCCAGGTCATTGCTTCGTTCTTTTGCGAACAATCGGCGCGGCGCGCGTCGAGGCAGAGTCCGCGCCGATGCTCGCGATAAGTGATGCGTCAAAAATCGACAAGAAGATTCCGACGCGATGCGTTTTTGCTTTCAGGACTTCCGGTTCTTCAATCTCAGAAATCTCGGTGACTGTTCCGTCAGCCGCCGCCACCACCGCAGTTGGATCAGTCGGTACGATCCGATCCGGATCGCGAAAAAATGCGAGCGTGTAGATAATCAGGATCAAGAAAGCGAGCGAGAGCCACGGAGTTAGCCACCAACTCGCGACCGCCAGGGCCGCAAGGATTGCAAAAATCCAACGGCCTTCGCAGAGCGTTTGAGAGCGCATATTTTCGTCTCATTTTCCGATTTAGAAAGAGGCCGGTCAAGTCAACGAAAATCGCGTCCGACGAGGGGGCACCAACAACCACAAGATCGTGGGTTTTGACGACTGCGCGTCTCCAACCGGTAGCGCAAATAACCGGTTCGAAAGCACAAGATTATTAGTTGTTTCCCGAACATTTTCGACTATGCTTTTTGATGCCGATGCCAGCCGCTGTTTTGCCCGTTCCAGACGACGAAGATTCCGACGACAAAAATCGTCCGCGCGAGGGATTCGGCATCAATAAATCCCAAAAATACGACGCCGCGCAGATCGACAAATTAGAAGGCTTGGAGGCGGTGCGCAAGCGCCCGGGGATGTACATTGGCGACCCGGATGAGCGCGGCTTGCACCACATGGTGTTCGAGGTGGTCGACAATTCAATTGACGAACATCTCGCCGGTTTTTGCGACAAGATCGAAGTGACCGTGCATGTCGATGGCTCGATCTCCGTGCGCGACAACGGCCGCGGTATTCCGGTCGATATGCATCCGAAATGGAAAATGCCCGCGGTGGAGTTGGTGCTGACAAACTTGCACGCCGGCGGAAAGTTCGGACAGGGCGCTTATAAATATTCCGGCGGGCTGCACGGCGTCGGCGCGAAATGCACGAATGCGCTTTCCGATTGGTTCAAAGTGGAAGTGTCGCGCGATGGCAAGGTTTATCACATGGCCTTTGCTCGCGGTAAGACGACGCAAAAACTGGAGGTCATCGGCGAAATCAAAAACAAACGCACCACCGGAACGCTGATCACGTTTGCGCCCGATCCAACGATTTTCACGATCACGACCGAGTTTAAATTCGAGCGACTCGCGACCCGGTTGCGCGAACTGGCGTTCCTCAATCCCGGGCTGGAAATCGCGCTGACGGACGAGCGCGGCGACGAGCCGAAGAAGGAAATATTTATCTACAAGCACGGCATCGAAGAATTCGTAAAGCAGCTTGGCGAAAACAAACAGGTGATTCATCCCAAACCGGTATTGATTTCGCGGCAGCGCGACGAGGTTTTTGTCGATGTCGTCCTGCAATACAACGACAGCTATAACGACCAGATTTTGCCGTTCGCGAATTCGATTCCAAATCCGGACGGCGGAACTCATCTTACCGGATTTCGCACGGCACTGACCAAGGCGGTCAATCAGTACGCGAAATCAAGCAATCTTCTCAAAGACAAAGATCCGTCGATCTCGGGCGACGATGTGCGAGAGGGTTTGATTTGCGTGCTGAGCGTCAAACTGCCGAACCCGCGTTTCGAATCGCAGACGAAGGTCAAGCTTGTGAACACAGAGATTGAAGGAGTCGTAAATTCCGTCGTTTATGACGGCCTGATGACGTATTTCGACAAGAACCCGCCGCTTGCCCGGCGCATCTTCGACAAGGTCCTGACGGCGGCGCGCGCCCGCGAAGCCGCGCGTAAAGCGCGCGAGACCATTCGTAAAGGCGCGCTCACCGGCGGCGGATTACCGGGAAAGTTGGCGGATTGCTCGGAGCGCGATCCAGAATTGACCGAGCTTTACATTGTCGAAGGCGATTCAGCCGGCGGCTCCGCGAAACAGGGACGGGATCGGCGTTATCAGGCGATCCTGCCGATCCGTGGCAAACTGATCAACGTCGAGAAAGCGCGCGAAGACCAATTCCTCAAGAACAACGAAATCCAATCGATGATCACGGCGATCGGCGCAGGCATCGGCAAGCCGAAAGAAGACGGCAACGGCAAGGACGAAGGCCGCTTCGACATCACGAAGCTGCGCTATGGCCGCATCATCATCATGACGGACGCAGATGTCGATGGATCGCACATCCGCACGCTGCTGCTCACTTTTTTCTTTCGGCAAATGACGGAGCTGGTGCGCGCCGGCAAAATTTACATAGCGCAGCCGCCGCTTTACCAGATCAAACGCAAGAAGCGTGAAGAATATGTCGATGATGACGTGCAGTTGAACAAGATTCTCATCTCGCTCGGTGCTGAAGATGTGAGGTTAAAGAATCTGGCAGACAACAAAGAAGTAACCGCTGCACAATTAAAGGACATTCTCGAATCCCTTGAGAAACTGGCAAAACTGAGCGAATCGGTGCGACGGCACGGCGGCGATTTCGAAGCGTATCTCGCAAAACGGAATACCAAATCTGGAAAACTGCCGGCGTATTTGGTCAAGGTGCGCGAAGGAAACGACGAGATAGTTCATTATTTTCCTGATGAAAAAGCGGTCCGGCAATTTCACCAGGAGAATCTCGATCTTAATTTGTTCGACACTGAAATTGGACAGGAGCTGTTGCCCCTGGGTGACCTCCCGGCAGCCCGGAGCAACGGCAGCCGCCGACGCGGCAAATTGGTGGAGTTACATGAGTCCGCAACGATCCAAAAAATCATCGCGGAATTGGGACGCAAAGGTCTGAAGGTCGGCCACTACGCGGCGAATGATCGCCCTATTTTTGAGTTGATCGAAGGCGAAGGCGATAAAGCCGTTTCGCATCCGCTTTTTTCCATTCCGGAAATACTCCAGAGAATTTTGGAGATTGGCCGGCGCGGCGTGCAGATAAAGCGTTTCAAGGGTCTGGGCGAAATGAACGCGAAAGAGCTGTTCGAGACAACGATGAACCCGGAGAAACGCAAATTGCTCAAGGTGGATTTAAATGACGACAACGCCGTTGATGCAGACAAGATGTTCACGATTCTGATGGGAGATGTGGTCGAACCACGCCGTCAATTCATCGAAGACAACGCGCTGAACGTCCGGAACCTGGATGTTTAGTTAGAAGAATGGGGAGTTTTGTTCGCCTTCTACCGCATCGGCGGCGCTGTTACATGTTGTGCGCGGTTGCCCGCTCCGGCAGCAACTTGCTGGCTGACGGATTGGTGCAGGTCCGCCGGGCCGGGCGACCCGGACAATATTTTTTGCCTCAAAATGAAGAACGCACCGCGCACGACCATGGAATTGACTCGAAGGCTAGCTTCGCTGCTTACATTCGCGGTGTTGTTTCAGCTACAGCCACCGCAAATGGCATTTTCGGATTCAAGATAATGGGCTGGTACTTGGAAGAGTTCCTTGCCAGGATTCGCGAGACCGCCGCTTTCGGTGAGGCGGCGACATCCGATCTTGATATGCTGCGCCGCGCTTTTCCGCGTCTGGAGTTCCTGCAAATTCTGCGGCAAAATAAGATGCGGCAAGCGATCTCGAAAGCGCGCGCTCTCCAGACCGGGCTTTGGAAGGTTCAGGAAGGCAAAAGACCGCTGGCCGAGCCGCAATTCGATCCGCCACTGATTGCACGCTGCCTGGAAGACGTCCGGCGCGAGGAAAATATCTGGTCGCGATTCTTCAAGCGAATCGGCATCGAACCGTTTCGCGTGGAATATGAAGAACTTTGCCGGGACTATGAACGCTCGATTCGCGTGGTTTTGGATTTCTTGCAGGTGCGGCTGCCACGCCGAATAAAGATTACCGCCCCAATAACCATCAAACAAACCGACGAGCTCTCCGACGAATGGGAAGAGCGTTATTTGGCTCTCCGCTCCGATCAATCCGAGCTTGTCCCGTCATGAATTTGCACCCGATTCCTGAATCCCATGTATAACGAAAACGAAAAAGTCGAGCCGATCAACGTGGCCGACGAAGTGTCGAGATCATTTCTCGATTACTCGATGTCGGTCATCATCTCGCGGGCGTTACCCGATGCTCGCGATGGGCTCAAGCCCTCTCAGCGCCGCATCCTTTTCGCGATGCACGATCTGTCGCTATTTCCAAATCGGCAG
>QHRC01000030.1:0-1047 GCA_003219995.1 Verrucomicrobiota bacterium | reverse complement strand
AAAATCTGCGGCGACACGAGCGGTAATTATCATCCGCACGGCGAAGCGGTGATCTATCCAACGCTCGTCCACATGGCACAGCCGTGGGCGATGCGGGAAACACTCGTCAACGGTCAGGGAAATTTCGGCTCAGTCGAAGGCGATCCTCCGGCGGCGATGCGCTACACCGAAGCGCGCATGACGCATCTCGGAGCGGCCCTCATGACCGACATGGAGAAAGATACGGTCGATTTTGTCCCCAACTATGATGAGACACGGACCGAGCCGACTGTATTTCCTTCGGCCTTTCCAAATCTGCTGGTCAACGGCGGAACCGGCATCGCCGTCGGCATGGCGACGAACATGCCTCCGCACAATTTGGTCGAGGTTATCGATGGAATCTGTGCGCAGATCGACAATCCCCAAATCACGCTCGAAGAACTGATGAAGCACGTGAAGGGACCGGACTTTCCTACCGGTTGCGCCATGCAGTATCTCGAGACCGGCCGCGGCAGCATGAAAGTGCGCGGCAAGGCCGGCGTGGAAGAGTTGAAGGGGAACCGCGAGCAGATCGTCATCACGGAAATTCCCTACAACGTGAATCGGGCGACGCTGGTCGAGCGCATCGCGGATTTGGTGAATGACAAAGTGCTCACCGACATCACCGCGATCCGCGACGAGTCGGACGAGAACACGCGCGTCGTGATCGAGCTGAAGCGGGACGCGAACCCGAAGATCGTCATCAACAATCTTTACAAACACACCGCGATGGAAAGCTCGTTCGCGGTCAACATGCTGGCGATCGATCACGGCCGGCCGAAGTTGCTGCCGCTCAAGGAAGCGAACCAGGCTTACATCGATCATCGCCGCGAGGTCGTCCTCCGCCGGACGCGTTTCGAATTGCAAAAGTCCGAGGAACGCGCCGAGACACTGGAAGGCTTTCTCATCGCGCTCGCCAACCTCGACGAGTTTATTCGCATCATTCGCGGATCAGCCAATCGCGATGAAGCGCGCGTGAAACTGCTCGCTTTCGAGTTTACGCGGAAACAGGTCGAGCAAATCGGTATT
>QHRC01000029.1 GCA_003219995.1 Verrucomicrobiota bacterium | reverse complement strand
CAGGTCAGCGTTGCTCGCTTCTTGGCAGTAACCAGTCGAGCGCGTTGGACAAATCGGCCAGGGCGACGTCTTCGATGGGCGTGTTGTGGTTGGCGCCGCGTAACGTGATAATGCGCTTCTCACCGGCGTAGGCGTTAACGACGAGATGCTGATAGCGCGGCGCTACCACTTCGTCCTTTTCTGCCAGCAGAAAGATTGCCCGCGCATGAATAGTTTTGCTGTTGGCAACGCTGTCGAGCTCTTTAGGAATTTGCAGCGAAAGAGGGCCTGCCAGCAACCACAAATTCCACCAACCGAATTGTCGCAGAATCATTTGTCGAAGCGCTGGCGGATTATGCAGAATCAATCCAGCGACAGGACGATGCGCCGCGACATGAAGTGCGGCGGTTGTGCCAAGGCTCGCGCCGAAGATGACAATCGGTCGATCTTTCGCCTCATTCTGAAGTACGTCAAAAGCGGTGATCGCTGCCGGACCGACGCGCGAAAGTTTTGCTGGTGCGGTGCTGCCACCGAATCCTGGATAATTCATTCCCCAAATCTCGACGGCGCGTTCGTTCCATGAATCAGCTTCCGCACTGACCCAGCGTTCGGCGCGATCTGCGTTTCCATAGAAGCGCAGAACATAAACTTCCGGATGACCGCTTTTCTGCGCAAGCTGCGATTTTGCCGTCCATAATTCCAGTTGGCCGTTTTCGAATGGAACGGCCTTTCGAACGGCTCCGCGTGTGTCAATTGCCGCAGTGCTTGGGAAAAGAATCAAGTGATCTGGCAGACGCGCAAAGAAAACCACTGCGAGATACAAGCCGGCCAGAACAAACGCGGCGCGACTCTTCCGCATATTTCTTATGCCGATTTGGCCGCGAAGCCGGAATGTGCTCGCTAACGAATCCTTAGCCGCTTTCGTCTTTAAGCATCGACTTGATCTGCTGGCGAAGCTCCGGCGATTTTTGATGCCCGTGCACTGACGCGGCATGCTCCACTGCGGCATCGAGCACTTCCTCTTCCGTGCCCGAAATTTTCAGCGAACAATTCTTTTCGCTCGGATAGTTTCTGCAATCGATCGATTTTCTGGTTGAGCTTGGCATGATAGACCTCCGGTTGAATTTACCATCGAGCGATCGTTTTTTGCAACGATGCTATTTGAGCGTCCAGTTAATCGTTCCTATTAGCTTCTTCCACTGACTCCGCTCATTGTCCGAAAGATCGGCGGCGCGATGGTTTTGAGTCCAACGCAGGAAGGCTTTGGCCAGCCGATATTTTGAAAAGTCACTGACCTCGTTCGCGAATACGTCAATGATTGAACGCTCTCGTTGGGCAGTTGCTGCCTCGGCCACGTCCCATTCGAGGTCGTTCTTAGCAATATTGACGAGAGTTTTTCTTAGAAGGTCTTCGATGGCCGGCTTCTCAACCGCGCCACTGTAGACATCCTTCGTCCGTAAGACGGCCTTGTTGCCGAGGGTGTGGACCAGGATCTCCTGGCTGGCAGCCTGGTCTCCAGCCAGGTCGGAATCCAAGAGGGCTGCCACCTTAAGTTCATGCGCGTGAAGGATGGTGGCCCAGTAAACGATCTTGCCACTGCCGCTTGCTGGCACGAGTGAGATTTTTTCATTAAGATCGACAACGTTCGCGTCCCGAAGCAGTTGCGCGACCGCATCGACATACCAATAGTCAGTCAGGCTTTCGAGAACGAGATTTCGCTGCTGCGTGAACAGACTTTGTGCCAGATCGTAGCCGAGGGCTTCCTGAAGCGGCAGGAGCGCCGCCGGATCTTGCGCCGTGACGTTCGTGCGGACTTTTGTGCCGATCTGTCGATCGGTCATCTCGACTACGCGGACGAGACCAAGTTCATCCGGTCCAACCAGAAACGGCGAATGAGTTGTGTAAAGTGTCTGGTTGGATTCCGCTAGACGCGAGATCGTTTTCCGAAAATCACGCTGCTTCAAACCGTGAAGGCTCAGGCCCGGCTCATCGAGCAGGAGAACGGCGTTCTTATGCTTGTCCGCCGCTTCCGTGAAAAAGACAACAAAGAACGAAACTAACCATTGAAAACCTTCCGAGCGCTGATCGAGCTCTATCTCGACACCGAGTTCGTCTTCGACCACAACTTTCAAATATTGACCATCGGCGACGACGCGTAACCGGTTGGCTTCCGCTCGGGTTGAGTCTGGCATCCAAACGCGACGAAGCTCCTCCGTGAGACGAACACTCGCGGCGTTGAGCTGATAAGCTCTGCGATCGAGCTGGTCGCGGTATTTTTGCAGGGCTTCGATGTTGCCAGGCTGCGGCTCAGCCGCCCTGCCCAGATCGGAAAGCTCGCGCGCGCTGAAACCGAGCAGCCGGAGCAGGCATTGATTGCCGTAGTCGTAATATTCATCATCGACGAGATTTTTTTCCACTCGTTGGGCGAGATGCTCCAGATGGATAAGGGGGCGGACACGGAAATAATCTCGAAAATGAACGAATACCGGCAGCCGCTGATGCAAAGTCTTGAGTGCGCTGTATCGCCGCTCGTCCGCACCAACTACAGCTATAAGCTCGTCGTATCTTTTTTGTTCGGTCTCGTTGCCTTCCTCGATATAAGGGAAAACTTTTTCAAGCGACGCTTTCAACTCCGTCGCACGGTTCCCCTTTATCTCATCCGTATCTGCCCAGTCTCGACTCAATGCTGAGAGCGGGGCGCTCGGCGCCATTGGCACGGGAGCTCCTTCAGAAGGAGGCGGAACGCGAGAATCGATGTGGGCGCACAATCCTGCCAGGTCTTTTTTGATATCGCCGTAGGTAGTCCGCCCAGGGCCTCCGCTCAGAGCATGCCAGGAGCTATTATCGGGTCTGCGACCGTATAAATAATCGCAATCCCGAAACTCCGGTGGGATTAGTTCCTTGTCCTCTGGCTCGAGAGCAAAGCGCGCCTCGGCGATAGTCATATCTTCGAGGCGGACCTTCCCGCTGACGATGTCATTGAACTCGGAACGCGGGTAATCGCGTAGGGCGTCGAAATTGCGGACTGCTTCCCTTGGCGGATTGATTTTTTGGAGCGCCTCCAGCAGCGCCGTCTTGCCAGCCTCGTTTGGCCCCACCAAAATCGTCTTAGCTTCTTCGACGTCAAACCAGCCGGTGTCGCGAATGCTCCGGTACTTTTTAACTCGTGCTTTCTTTAAGCGCATCGATTCATTTGCGTTTCATGGGCTTCTAAGGGAGTGCGCCCGGCAGGGAGACAGGCGTCTATCCCTTTTGCAGCTCAGCCAGTGTTTTCAACACTTCCTCGCTGTGCTCAGTAGGTTTAACACCCGTGAAGACCTTGGCGATTTCGCCTTTCGGATTGATGATAAAAGTGTTTCGCGCGGCAAGCTTTTGTCCGTTGTATTCCATTGTCGATCCGTATTGCTCCGATACTTTCGCACCGGGATCGGCCAGCAGCTTGAAATTCAATCCTTCCTTTGCGCAAAAATTCTTGTGCGACTCCGCCGTATCCACGCTCACGCCGAGGACGACCGCGTTCAGCGGCTCGAACTTCCCGAGATCACGCTGAAAATTTCTCGCCTCCATCGTGCAACCGCTCGTGAAATCCTTCGGGTAAAAATAGAGCACCACCCATTTGCCGCGATAATCTTTCAGACTCACCTGGTTGCCGTCGCCGGCGGTGAGCTTGAAGTCAGGCGCGGATGTTCCCGTCGCCGGTTGTTTTTGAGTTTCAGCCGCTGGCATGATGGCCAATGTAACGAAGCTGAAGATTGCCGATAAGAATATTTTGTTCATGTTTGCCTTTCTATTCGTGTCCAACTTATCAACGATCCTTTGCCATCAAAGAACTAAGATGGTTGCGCGAATCTGGACAATCGGGCACTCGACGCGCAAGATCGACATTTTCATTTCGCTGCTCGAAGCAAATGGGATCAAGTTGGTTGTCGATGTTCGGAAGCTGCCAGGCTCAAAGCGTTATCCGCAGTTCAATAAAGATGCGCTGGTCGGATTCGTTACGAACACTTCCCTGAGCTGGGTGGGAAACGAAAGGCCAAACCCGACTCGCGAAATACGGCGTGGCGCAATGCTTCGTTCCGCGGTTATGCCGATTATATGGAGACGGGAGAATTCCGAAACGCTGCCGAGCGACTTGTCGATCTTGCGAACCAAGTTGGACCGGCCGTGATCATGTGTGCGGAAGCGGTTTGGTGGCGTTGTCATCGTGCACTCATTGCTGATTATTTGAAGACGCGCGGCGTTGAGGTCACGCACATTATCGATCTTAACAAAGCCGAGCCCCACCCGTTCACGTCCGCGGCGCGAGTGATAAACGGAGAGCTCAGCTACACGGCGAACGATTCGCTTCTTTAGGAAAGAACCCAACCGCGAAAACAAGATAAAGAGGCAAGATTTTCGCAGCTAGTAATTACGCTCGCCAATCTCGGTACGCCACATACGCCGGAACCGGAGGCAACGATTTCTCGCGCTCGATCATCCTTTCGGCCAGCCATTGGAACCACTCCGACCAGGTCTCGCGCTGATAGTGTCGACGCAAGTCAATGACGTAAGGCAGCAGTTTTCGCCAGGAAATGAGAATTGGACCGCTGAAAAAGTCGTCGATGATGTCGATGCTCAATTCTTTGTGAAAAAGAAGCACGCCCACGGTTTCCCAGGTAGCGGTGAGATGAGCGACAAGGTCCTCCCCATCCGGGCCAAGCATCTCGCGGATTTTTTCCGCGGTTGCGTTGTCCGGTAGCTCGATGACGAATCGCAGCGCCTTGGCGAAAGTCGGACTTTGAAAAGAGCGGACGAGGGCGAGCATGGAATCGCGGCGGCGTTGCCGCCGGTAATCGCGAATCTGCGTCGCCGCGAAAATGACACCCGCCGTCACTGCGACCGCGTTGATCAGGTTTGCAAAAGTCGAGAGATCCATCAGCGCGGATCGGTCACTCGACCGAGGCGAGGAAGAGACATGCGCCGCTTGGCACATGCTGGATCGCGTAAACGAACGATCGATCGACTTTCACTTCGATTGGCGGCGATCTTTTCATCATCGCCGAGGTCGCCATCATAACCGCGGCGGTTGCAGCGGCGGCTTCGGTTCCTTTTTCATCTACGGCGATGAACGTTTTGTGAAAAACCTGCGAAAGGTAAAGGTAATCGTTTGGTCTACGTGGCGCGATTTTGTCGAAATTCGCGCTGCCACGCGGCTGATCGAATGCGTTTTTCATCCCGAGCGCCTGCAATTTGTCCGTCAGCGCGATGGTTGGCGGTTCAAATTTGAATTTCGGCAATGAAAGATCGACATCGTGCTCTTCGAGTTTCGCGCATTCCGCCAGCATGTTCGCGCTGAGTTTCGATTCGAGCGTGCGCAAACCGTTCACTTCGTCTGGGAGAAGAACGACAAAATGCAATTCGCTTCCGCTGTATGGAATGCTGACGGCAGTGAAGCCGTCGCGCTTCGCATAACCAAAATTTTGATCTTCTTTGCGCATCATCGGGACATCGACAGGCGCGCCGCCGCGAACATGAAACGGCCGCGGCTTCGTTGCGGCATCGGAAAATTGATCTGCCCACGGCGCCTTGAGATAAATTGCGTTCGCAAGCACGAGCCGGGTCATCCCATTCAACGCTCCTGCTGGAATCAAATCGCGGATTCGGTCACGCGTCCGCCCGGCCACCCATTGGTTGATGTGCTTCGTTGCGCCGGCGGCATCTTGGCGAAAATCAACCGGATCGAATGGCGCGCCGTAATGTTCTTTCACGAAAGCGCGGAATGAATCGCGAAAGTTGTAACCGCTCTGTGCGAACAACCGGTTCGCAATTGCCAGCGTAATCGGGTCGCTCGGTCCGCCATTCTTTTTCGATTGTTCGGCGATCTTTGGGGTCTGCTTCGTCATTTCCTCCAGCGACCTTTGCAAGGTGGCGAACGATGCATGGATTGCGTCGCCGTCAGTCGGAAAATACAATACGCGCGCCATCTCTGTGCGCGTTTCGCCGTCTGCGCCGGCAAAGGTCATCGCCAACGCGCTTTGAATTGAATAAGGCGAGAGACAGAGATTTTCATCGCCGGTTACAAGTTGACGATGAAGATCGATCGCCAGTTGATTGGTTGCGGTCGCGGCTAGATCTGAGTCACCCGCGGGAGAGGATGTAATTGGGGCAATCAGAGCGAGAGCGAACAACGAGCTCCGAAACAGGTTGATGTGCATCGCGGGAAATGATTAGCACGCACCGTAACTTGTAACAATCTTGCAGCAGCATTGGAGCTGGAGTACAAACTTTGTCGGCTGCGGGTCGGTAGCTCAATCGGTAGAGCAGCGCCCTTTTAAGGCGTTGGTTCCGGGTTCGAGTCCCGGCCGACCCATCAAGTTCTGTAGCGGCGCTCTATGAGCGTCGCACTTTAGATTCGGCGGTCGCATTCGATTTCGCTCAGGGCAAGCTCCGACAGGAGCTACAGGATCTTCAGCAGATCGAATTTTTTTGTCGATCCAATTGAAAGATCGACAATCCGGCGGCGGTCGCGCCTTTCCAATCGCGCTCCGGATCGTCGCCCACGTGCAACGCTTCTTTGGGTTCAACGCCGAGAAACTTCACCGCGCGCAGGTAAATGAGCGGATCAGGTTTGTCCGCGCCGATTTCGCTGGAAATAAAGACGCGTGGGAAGAATTTTGAAATGCCGAGCTGCTCCAGAATCATGCGCAGACGTCCATCAAAATTCGAAATGACGGCAAGACGGAATCGCGGCCGCAACTTTTCCAAAACATCGACCACCTCGGGATAAAGTTCCCATACGCCGGCTGAGGCGAAATGTTCGTAGGCGATCTCAAAAAAATTATCGCGATCGATTTCATCGAGACCTGGCGCGACCCGATCGAGGATAAGATCGACAAGTTCGCGCCACCAATCTTTATCGTCATTTTCGCGGGGCCCGTCGATCGCAAAGCGCGCTGGCATCTGCTTCCAGGCAGAGAAGAACGCGCGATCGAACGTGGCCGGATCCAGTTTCAAGCCAACTTCACTTGCGACCAATGCATAATGATCGCCAACTCTCTTAGTCAGATAAAAGAGCGTGCCGACCGCGTCGAAGAAAAGGGCTCTGGTCATTGGAGGCAAACGTTCAACGTTCAACACTCAACGTCGAACGGAATCGGTAGAGTCCGTCGAAGCGAGAACCGCTCGGGTGGACAAGCTCGCCGCTTCGTTCGATTAATCCACATGCTGCCGGTGGAGCACAACGACTCGATCAACGCAAAGATTCTCGCCATATCGGAGGACAAGATTGAAGGCTTCGTGCGCGAGCCGTTCGAAGAAATTGCCCGGCGCTCGGGTGTTGATGTCGATGTTGTGATGGCACGGATCGCGGCCATGCTTCACGCCGGCACGATTCGTCGGGTGCGACAAACGTTGCTCGCGACTAATCTTGCCGATGGCGCGCTCGTGGCTTGGAAAGTTCCCCCGGACAAGATCGATAATGCGTTCGATTGGATGTTCCAATGCGATCCATTTTCCGGTCACGTAGTGCTGCGCTCGACTGACGCGGCCACGGCCGGCTCGGATTACAAACTTTGGACAACAGTGAAGGTACCCCATGGATTTTCCCTGCGGCAACATGCCGAGTTGCTCGCAAGAAAAGTTGGCGCGGAACATTTTCGTATCATGCCGGCCAAAGGAATCTTCACGCTTGGTGTGGGCCATGTTCGCCGCAAAACGATTGCACCGGGAAGCAAAGCGAACGAGCCGGCCAGGATGATTCCGGTGCAAACTGTCGATCTGAGCGAACCAGAGTGGGAGGTGTTGCTCGCGCTGAAACGTGAATTTAGGTCGGACGAAATTCAAGCGACGCCATGGGCGGCGCGCGCGAATGAAGCTGGCGTTCCGCTAGAAGAATTTTATCGCGTGGCGGAGGAATTGAACGCGCGAAAAGTCATCGGGCGTTTCTCGACCTTTCTCGAACATGTCAAGCCATCTGCCGGCGGGGTGCGGGTCACGCGCTTTAACGCTTTGTTTCATTGGGCGGTGCCGCCTGGCCGCGAGATCGAAGCCGGCGGTGAAGTCGGACGGCATCACATTCTGACTCACTGCTATTGGCGCGAGGCCGGTCGTGAATTCAAAAATGTCAATATCATGGCTGTCGCGCACGGCACGGACAAGCAACTGCTGCTCGAGCACAAAGGAGCGATAGATCGACATCTGCAGGCGAAAGGAATCCCGGTGTCCTACACAAACGTCTTTTGGGGCGGTCGAAGCGAGATCAAACCTTCCGAGATTTCGCCGGTCGTTTATCGCGAATGGCTGGCAGAGCAGTTAAGACGTTAAAAGAGTTACAAGGTTAAAAAGGTCACCTCGTTTCAACCATGTAACGCTTGTAACTGTTTTTAACGAGCTAATGAAAGCGCTGATCGAAAAATTACGGAGCGGTGTCGACCTAAACAGCGCCGATATCGATTACGCGATCAACTTTCTCCTATCCGCCAAAACCGATGACGACTTGAAAGCGGAGTTTCTTACTGGGCTGCACCGCAAGGGCGAAAGCGCGGAGGAGATCGTGGCCTTTGTTCATTTCCTCATGGAACGGGCTATCGATCCAACGATCGAAGCCCACGAGTTGGCCGGTCCGATGATCGATGTGTGCGGCACGGGCGGCGATGGTCTTAACTTTTTCAATGTCTCCACCACGATCATGTTTGTCCTGGCCGCCGGCGGCGCGGTTGTGATCAAGCATGGCAACCGCCGTGTCACGTCCACCTGTGGAAGCGCCGACGTACTGGAAGAATTGCGGGTGCCGATCCATCTCGCGCCTGAGGAATTGCGAGAATGTGTCAAGCGACACGGTCTCGGGTTTATTTTTGCGCGACAATATCATCCGGCTTTTCGTGCTCTGGCCGAGATGCGCAGGCGGCTGGCGCGGAAGAATACGCGCACGGTCTTCAATTTGCTCGGTCCGCTTTTGAATCCGGCGCGACCATCACGGCAGCTCATCGGTGTCTTCGCCCCTCGCCTGACGACTGTGTTTGCGGATGTGCTGCGACAGCTGGGACGTGCGTGCGCCTGGGTGGTCCACGGTCTCGGCGAGGATGGCGCGGGCATGGACGACATTTCCATAAGCGGAGCGCGACTACCGTTGCCGAGCTTGACGATGACAAAGTAACCTCAGCTGTTCTCGATGTGAATTGGCTCGGCATTGCTCGCGCTAGTGTTGCGGAACTCAGCGGAGGAAACGCGAAGGAGAATGCGGCAACACTTGAAGCGATACTTGCGGGAAAAACCACCGGACCAAAACGCGACATGGTCGTGGTCAACGCCGCGGCCGGATTTGTGGTGGCGGGACTGGCTCGCGATTTAAAAGACGGAATTGAATTGGCGCGCCTCCAACTCGACAGCGGTCGGGCGCTGGAAAAATTGCGCGCCTTGCAAAATTTTCAGCCAAAAATGTCGTAATCGTGAGGCGTTTTCGGACGCGATTGTAGGGCAGGCGCTCCGCTTGCCGAATATCCAGAATGGCAAGCGAGACGCTTACCCTACAATTTACGAGCCGAAAGTTTCGACGTAAGTCCGCTC
>QHRC01000028.1:2409-6490 GCA_003219995.1 Verrucomicrobiota bacterium | reverse complement strand
GCTGTCGCCTTTGACATTCCGATACCGGCCGGTTACGTCGGCGAGCGCTCGTCACTAAGTGTCACGCGTGCTTTGTTTGGGTTTCCGCCCAGACTCTTGTGGGGACTTATGAACCGACTCCTTTGGCGCTATTGCTTCTGCGACGTCAATGTCACGACATTCTGCCTTATCGTGGGCGGTAGCACGATGATTTCCGGTGTATCGTGGGGAGTTTACCTCTGGGTCGAAGGCAGCCTGACCGGCCAGTTCCAATCGGCGGGGATAGTGGCCTTATCGCTCCTGCCTACCATCATTGGCTTCCAGTTGTTGCTTCAGGGCCTTGTTCTCGATGTGGTTGACCTCCCTCGGCTGCCTCTCACCCAGTTATTAGGCGCGCGCCATCCGCGGACACGCCCCGCGCCCCTGCCCTCGCGATAAGACAATGGCCGGTTGCTACATCTGTGGCTCGGAGAGGAGCCGTTCGCTTTGCGAAATTCCCACCGGCGCGATCGTCCGGTGTCTAGACTGTCAAACGGTTTACCGCGCAGCAGTCGTCGCCGGAGCTGAGTACAACCGGCTTTACCAGAACCAAGCCACTATGGAGACGCCTTTCTATCTGGCCAACAAAATGGCAGCCAATCCAAACATCGAACCTATGCCTACCTTCGCGCGCGGCCTGAAACGACTCGCCCAGTTACGGCCGCCGGGCCGCTTGCTCGATGTTGGCTGCTCCTATGGCGCCTTCATGGTCATGGCACAGAAGGCGGGTTGGAACGTTGCCGGAGTCGAGCTAAGTAATTTTACCGCTCAGTTCGCCCGGGAAGAGCGGCGACTCGATGTCTACAGCGGCACGGTGGAGCAGGCCGCTTATCCTGACGGGCACTTCGATGCTGTCACCCTTTGGGATGTCATCGAACACCTCGACAATCCGGTTGCTACCCTAAAAGAAATCCACCGTATTATGGCACCCGGCGCAATTCTGCTCGTTTTCACGATCAACCAGGAAAGCCTCCTCACCAGTGTTGGTCATATGCTCTACCGGCTGTCGCTGAGCAGGTGGGAACATCTCATGACCCTCTTTTATTATATCCATCACAATTTCTTCTTTTCTCCGCGCACGATCTCTACCTTGCTAACGAGAGTTGGATTCGAAATTGCAGACCTTCAATTCGGCGCCGCCAACGTCGCGCGGTGGCGGATTGTCCCCATAAGTCCACTCATGATCGCCGGCTCCAATGTCATTGACCTGCTCGCGACGCTGATCAATCGAAGATATAGAATGTTTATCTATGCCCGAAAAACACCGGCTTAAGAATGGGACAGCGCGATGGTTTCAAAACGATGGTTATTGTTAATGCAGCGATCCCGGAACCGCTCGTTGGACGAAACGGGGTATTGTGCTCGCCCGAAAGGTTCCGAGAGCGGCCAAGTAACGAAAACGTAATAGACACATCGCGGCAGCAGTTGTTAAGTCGGTTTATGAATCTTATCCCAAGGATACAAATTGAGCCGACTCTTGTTCAGACGATGAAAAATCCTCTAGCAGAGATCGCCGCCCACAAACTTATGTGGTTGTACGACGTAGCATTCGGGACGAATTTTGATATGGATTTGGAACCCGGGATGCAGAGTGAAGAAGAATGCTACGTTACAGATCCCGAAATCCTGGACGGGTTAGCGCGGATGACGGCTCCGATAGCACGAGGCCGGCCAAACTAATTCTGCCTATTTTGCGTGGCGAAGGAAACTATATTTCGCATAGCTCTCCATTTCGAATGTCTAAAGCTGGATCGGCGTCGTCGGATAGTTTGGAGAGGGAGATCATCTCTATCTTCAATGAAATATTTCATGTTACTCCGGAGCCGGATGCTATCGCGGGTTATCTTCGATTTCACACTGTTTATGGTCCAAGCCTGCTCCGTCGAAAATACGTTGATATAACGAAGATAATAAGCAAGCAACTTGACTTGGAAGCAATTGAACTCTTCCTAAGGTATTGCTATCCGCGAAATCTACTGACCTGCAAGTTTTGGGTTTGTGCTTATCTCTGTGAGGCGCAACAAGGCGCACCACCCTCGGGGCGAAGTCGAGATACCTGGGATTTCGTTCGATCTCCTCTGATTTGTCTGGTCATGTTGGGATGGTTCGGCGTTCGAGATAGCACGAAGTGGATTAAAGGCGGCTTCCAGGTCTACAGGCACCACCTCATATGACCGAGGTCGCGGATGTCATCATCGTAGGATCCGGCCCAGCGGGCGCTGCCGCTGCGTTGGAACTGTGCGCAAAGCGAAAAGTCCTCATGTTGGATATCGGTCACACCGCACAAGAAGTTACCTCGCAAACTAATCGCTTTAGGGAAACTTTTGGCGAGGAACTCGAAGGCCTGTCACATATTAGTGGGACCTACTTGAGTCCGAAGCTCAGGTCGCCGCTTTTTCGGTACGTCACGCGCGGTTGGCGAGAGCTATCCCCTATTACCTCCACTGACTTCAAGGGTGAGCTAAGTCTTGCGCTGGGCGGTTTAGCTAACGCGTGGGGATCCGGGCTATATGAGTTTGACGATACCGATCTGCGCGGATTCCCGATCAAATACTCAGATCTAAGCAACTTCTATCGCCGCTTGACCGAGCATATTGGGATTTCCGGAGGAACTGGCGAAGTTGCAAGGCTCTTGGGATCTGTCGACAAGCTACTTCCGCCGATGCCTCTCGCTGGCCCACCTAGGGCACTTTATTTGCGTTCGCAACGGCCACGAGCGAAGGCCTTCCTTCGCCGGAACGGAATCCGAATCGGGAAACAGCGCCTGGGAATTCTGACCGAATCGTACCGCGGACGGCCAGCCTACTTGTTTGATAGAAAGGATTTCTTCCTGCCGTGGAAAACATCTATTTATCATCCGGGCTACACGGTGCGGGAATTGGAGAAACACGGGAACCTCGACTATCGCCAGGGCTTCCTGGTAAAACGGTTCGAGGAGGTCACCGATCATGTCGTCGTCCACGCAATCGAACTGGCGAATGGCAATGCGGTCGAGTTCTCTGCCAGGAAGCTGCTCCTCGGAGCTGGCGCGATTAACTCCGCAAGGATAGTCTTGGAATCGTTTTCGGACAATTCAAGCAAGCTTCCAATTCTGGAAAATCCAGTCTCCTTTACCCCGTTTATCCATTTTTCTAGCCTGGGACTAAAGCCAGATGAAACTTCCTTTACCGGAGCGCAGTTAGTGCTACTCTACGATGGGCCAGAGCATCGCGACCGCGTACAAGGAAGCTTTTATAACCTCTCGGGCGTTCTTCCCTGCGATTTTCTTTTCGATTTTCCGTTCTCTGTATCGGGCAATCTATTTTGCTTATCGAAGATCCTTGGTGCTATGGGAGTCCTACAACTGTTTTATGCTGACGCTCCCCATCCTGAAGGCTTTCTCAGAAGGACCACGGCCGGAGCTCTGGAAGTTCACTATCCCCAACGGCGCGTTGGCAAGGTAGAACGAAGGCTGATTCGCGCTCTGAGCCGATTGGGTTTCTGGAGTGCGCCGCCACTTATTCGCTACGGCGAAGGAGGTGGCAGCTTCCACTACGCGGGAACTTTACCTATGTGCGACGAGTCCGAGAAAAACGAATTCACAACTGATCGTTTCGGAAGACTGAGGTGCGCCAATAACGTTTACGTGGTGGATGCTTCAACATTTCCATTGCTCCCCGCAAAAAATCTTTCGCTTACTATAATGGCCAATGCTATGCGGATCGCGTCAAAGCTGATCTTATGAAGATCCTCATCACAGGGATTAACGGCTTTCTAGGCTCCGCCATCGCGCGTGAATTCCTTCGAAAAGGTCATACAATTTCGGGAACCTCCAGTCGAGATGCAGACAAGAGTTTTCCGTCTGGACCCGACGTAAGCAAACTAAAGTTAGGAGAAGAAGCTCCGAGCAAACTCTTCGATGGTATCGATCGCGTGATCCATTGTGCGCATGACTTTTCGCCTGGTGCGTTCAAGCGGAACGTTGAAGGGACCAAACAGATATTTCTTACGGCGAAATCGGCCGGCGTACCTGCTCAGGTATTCATTAGCTCGTACTCAGCTACTCCTCGATCGGAGACGCGGT
>QHRC01000028.1:0-2399 GCA_003219995.1 Verrucomicrobiota bacterium | reverse complement strand
ACACTGGAAAAGTTCTTTTTGGAAAACGGAGGAACCGTCCTCAAGCCAGGCTTGGTCCTTGGGGCGGGCGGCTTGGGTGGCCGTCTTCTCAAGACGATTCGAAACTCTTGGATCTTTCCCATGCCTGGCGGGTCGGCGATCACATTCCCGTATGTGGCAATCAACGACTTTGTCCGCGTTGTTATCGAAGTTACCCTGTCTGGCCAAGCCGGAATCTATAATGTTTTCTATCCCGATTTTACAAGCTTCTCGATGCTGGCAGCTGCCGTAAAAAGAACGGTTGGCCGTCCTATCCTCACAGTTCCATTACCAATAGACGCCATCTATCCGATTTATCGTCTAGTCGAATTCCTGCTCTTCAAGTTTGGAGTTCGGCTTCCCATCAACGCGGAAAGTTTGATAAGTTTGAGAGACAACCAGCTCGTTGCAAACGAAGGAACGTCTACCATCCTGCCCCATTCAAAGACTACGTTGCAAGAAATCGTCTCCTCAGTAATCCAAGACCTGGACCGCGAACGAACAGGGAGAGCATGTAGATGAACGTCCTGGAACTACTGTTAGAGCCAAACCTCCGGGGAGTTGATCTTCAAGGCTTCGAGCGAATCGCTCTTCACGCTGATACTCTTATGCGCAAGCAATTGATTCGCGGAGTCTTTAAAGAGTTTTATGATACTTCAATGGCCCTTGATCGAAACTATTTTCGTGACGTCACCGGCCACAGGATTGAGTTGGGCGCGGGTACAAGCTTCTTCAAACAATGTTACAGCTCCGTTATCTCAACCGACGTGCAACCCGCCCCTCACCTCGATAGAGTCATCGATGCGCAGGAAATGGACCTGGAAGATCAATCGGTCCGAACGCTGTTCTGCATTAACTGCTTTCACCATTTTACTGCACCTCAGAGGTTCTTCAGTGAAGTTCTGAGAGTGGTAAAGCCGGGCGGCGGCTGCGTTATTATTGATCCTTATTTTGGATTGCTCGCTGAAGTCCTCTATAAAAGGCTCTTTCGCAGCGAAAGCTATGATCCCGAGGCACCGAACTGGTCCTACTGCGTCGATCCGGTTACAAACGAGGTGTTGCCTAATCAGGCACTTAGCTATGTCGTGTTTTTTCGCGACCGCACAAAATTTACTACGATGTTTCCTGACCTCGAGATGGTATATACCACCATTCTTCCAAACTATCTTCGATACTTACTTTCTGGAGGGCTGAATTTCCGGCAAGTCATTCCTTCATTTCTGGCCCCTCTGCTCCGCAAGGTGGAACTAGCATCATCACAACTCACCCGCGTTCTTGGCCTCCATCATGTCCTCGTACTTCGAAGGCGCTGATTACACGTTAGGACGGAGCTTCCCCGGAGAGGCGTTCGCTTGCCTACGCTACTTTGATTCGGCCGTGAGTCGTCTCCTAATTTAAGTCAGCGATGCGCAAACCGACGCAGTTTTGTCACTGCCTGCGGCTCGTTACCGAAATTCGCGCGAGCCGTGTATTGGAATCCGGGCGGCTACTATAGAGCTGAACTCATTATGTTGAGCCTGTCTAAAACCCAGCGCGCCTGTTTCGAACCGTGTGAACCGTTGCAGCACTGCTAGACAAACTCATGATCGTTTTGCCTCGCCCAACGCCAGACAGCACCAGGTTTGGCTAAGCAGTCAACTTGGAGGTCACCACAGAACTTTCCTCTAAGTAATGACGCAAGAACAGTTTCATGACGTGATTAGCCACTTCCCCTTTTACATGCCGCAAGTCTTCTTCCCACGTCACCGCCCGGTCCGAGTTTTGCACGATCTCGTAGCTTGGAAAATAGTGCACGTTTTTATGTGCCGCCGCCCATTCCTGGGCTACGGTTCGCAGCATTGATTTTGAATAAGTATTGGCGATTACAACGTCTTCTCCGGAGAAGGTTGCCATCAGCGGCACGGGCGAGACCGTCACCACGATTTGCACATCGGCGTGTCCGAATCGGCTGAGCAGGGTGTGAATGCGTTCAAGATTGGAAAGATTTTGAGCAAAATTGGTGATGTGAAGCTCGTAACGATCTGGATGATTGCGAAGCGCATCGGGAACAGGCGTGTGATTGAGGAAAATATCGGCAATTTTATCGCGCCACACTTCGGCTAGGCCGAGGGTGATTATGACGACCCGGCACTCCACGATCCGGCGGGTGACCGATTCGAGGATGTCATGCCGATGAATCGTCTCTTCGAGGCCGGCTAATTGTAGCGCGGGGTTTGTATGAGGATCATAGAAAAGACCGTTTCCGACATCAATGAGGCTCTCACGAGGGAATTCGGCTGCCGGGTCCAGCGCCCAGCGCAGCTCGTTGTAAATCGAGAACGTGTTGTATTTGTTTGTAAAGCCCAACTTCATTTCGTTGTTTACCGCCGGAAACGAGTCGA
>QHRC01000027.1 GCA_003219995.1 Verrucomicrobiota bacterium | reverse complement strand
ACGAATTCGGGGATCAGCTCCATCGGACCGGGCCGGTAGAGCGCGATCAACGCGATGATGTCGTCCAGCTTTTTCACATCGAGTTGCTTCGACAAACTGGTCATCCCTCCCGATTCCATCTGGAAAAGACCAATCGTCTCGCCCCGGTTGTAGAGCGCAAATGTGGCCGGGTCATCGAGCGGAATCTTCTCCAGAGAAAAATCCGGCTCGCGTTTATGAATAAGCGCGAGCGTGTCTTCGATCACGGTCAGCGTCTTCAGCCCGAGAAAATCCATTTTCAAAAGGCCGAGATCGTTGAGCGGCCCCATCGGGTACTGGCTGATGACGTCGTTGCCTTTCACGTCGCGACAGAGCGGGATGTAATCGGACAAATCGCGATCCGCGATCACAACTCCGGCGGCATGCACCCCGGCATTGCGCGACAACCCTTCCAGAATCTTCGCGTAATCAAAAAGCTGCTTCGTTTCCTTCTCGGTAGTGATGGCACGCTTCAGCTCGGCATTTTTTTCCGCGGCGGAATCGAGCGTGATGTTCAATTCATTCGGAATCATCTTCGCGATGCGATCCGCCGCCGTGTAGGACAAACCCATCACGCGTCCGACATCGCGAACGACACTCTTCGCTTTCAGTTTTCCAAAGGTAATGATCTGCGCAACGCGGCGCTCGCCATACTTCTGGCGAACATATTCCAGAACTTCGCCACGACGCGCTTCGCAAAAATCGACATCGATATCGGGCGGCGAAATACGATCGGGATTGAGAAAACGTTCGAAGATCAAACCATATTGAAGGGGATCGATGTCCGTTATGCCAAGAACGTACGCGACAATCGAACCGGCGGCCGAGCCGCGGCCGGGGCCAACTGGAATTTTTCGCTCCTTCGCGAAATGGATGAAATCCCAGACGATCAGAATGTAGCTGACAAAGCCGGTTTTCTCGAGAACGCCCAGTTCATAGTCGAGCCGCTGCAAAAGCTGATTGTCGATCCTGGCGCGGTCGCCGTAACGCTGCTCCAGGCCTTTCGCGCAAAGTTGGCGAAGGTAACCTTCGCGCGAAAGTCCTTCCGGCGCCGGATACTCCGGGTATTTCGATTTCCCGAATTCGATCTCCAAATTGCAGCGCTCCGCGATCTCCAGAGTAGTCGTAATCGCTTCCGGAAAATCTTTGAACAACTCGCGCATTTCCTCGGCCGATTTGAAATAGAGTTCCGGCGCATAGCGCATTCGGTTTTCGTCCTGCACCATCTTCCCCGTTCCGATGCAAAGCATAACGTCATGCGCGTCGTGATCGCTGCGCCTGAGAAAATGAACGTCGTTGGCCGCGACCAAACCGACGCCCAAATCCTTGGCGATCTGCGGGAGGACCTGGTTGCATTGCCGCTGCTCTTCCATGCCGTGATCGTGTAACTCCATGAAGAAATTCTCCGCGCCGAGAATGTCGCGATATTCCGCGGCTGCTTGTTTTGCGTTGTCGATCTTGTTTGCCTGGATCGATGAATTCACTTCGCCGGCCAGACAACCGCTCAGGCCGATCAATCCCCCGGAATGCGCGGCCAAAAGCTCCTTGTCGATCCTCGGCCGATAATGAAAACCCTCGAGATGCGCGGTTGAGATCAGCTTAATCAGGTTGTGGTAGCCGGTCTCGTCCTGTGCCAGCAGAGTGAAATGATATGCCGCCTCGCGCATCGAGCTCGACCGGTCTTTGTGCGAACGCGGAGCGATATACGCTTCGCAGCCAATGATCGGTTTGATCCCGGCGTTCTGGGCTTCCTGGTAAAATTCGATCGCGCCGAAAAGATTGCCGTGATCGGTCATGGCCACCGCCGGCATTTTGAATTCGGCCGCTTTTCTCATTAGCTCCTTCATCCGCACCGCGCCATCGAGCAGGGAATATTCGCTGTGCAGGTGGAGATGAACGAAGGAGTCGCGGGGCATCTGGAATCAGTATTGGCGACGAAAAAGATTTCGCAAATTTACCATGCAAAGGGACCAAATGCTGTCATTCCGAACGAAGTCGAGGAATCCCGTCGCGAAACCTTGGAGGTGACTCCACGGGATCTTTCGACTTCGCTCAAGATGACTGCGTTTTCTCGCGAAACGATGCTTGCATCTTTGACACCGCGTTGCTAAGAGAGCGCGTGCCGCGTTTAGCTTTCGGTTGCAAAGAACCGCGCGCTGCGAAGTTTACATCGACATGAAAAAACTGGAAGCGATCATCAAGCCGTTCAAACTCGAGGAGGTCAAGGAAGCGCTGGCCGAGCTCGGCATCGAAGGGATGACCGTGACCGAAGTAAAAGGCTTCGGCCGGCAGAAGGGTCACACCGAGATTTATCGGGGCAGCGAATACACGGTCGATTTTTTGCCAAAAGTGAAAGTGGAGGTCGTGCTCGCGGACGAGATGGTGGAGAAAGCCGTCAGCGTGGTGGTGGCGGCGGCCAAGACCGGCAAGATTGGTGACGGAAAAGTTTTTGTGCTTCCAGTGGAACACGCGGTGCGCATCCGCACGGAAGAGATCGGCGAGAAAGCGGTGTGACAAACGCCGCGCGATTGTCGATCTTACGTCAGAATCGAACCATCGGCGGCAATTCGGCCGCGAAGCATCCCGCGAATGAGTGATTCAATGAATTAACGATTTTTCTTTTCTCAACCCTCAACCTTCAACCCTCATTCTTCGAAATTATGGCCAAAGAAAAAACTCCTTCCGATGTCAACAAAATGATCAAGGACAGCAACGTGAAACTTGTGGACTTCAAGTTCACCGACCTGCCCGGCACCTGGCAGCATTTCACGACTACGCTCACCGAATATAACGAAGACATTTTCACCGATGGCATCGGCTTCGACGGTTCGAGCATCCGGGGGTGGAAGGTAATTAATGCCTCCGATATGCTCGTCATTCCCGATCCGGCGACCGCTTGGATCGACATCTTCAATGCCGAACCGACGCTCAGTCTCATTTGCACGATTGTCGATCCAATCACGCGCGAGCCGTACGATCGCGATCCACGCGGCGTGGCCGAAAAAGCGGAAGCCTACTTGAAGAGCACCGGAATCGGCGACACGGCATTCTTCGGTCCGGAAGCCGAGTTTTTTATTTTTGATGACGTGCGTTTCAGTTACGCCGCCAACTCCTCGTTTCATCTGGTCGATAGTGTGGAGGGTCATTGGAACAGCGCGCGGGAAGAGTTTCCAAATCTCGGCTACAAAATTCGTCCGAAAGAAGGGTACTTCCCGGTCTCACCGGCCGACACTCTGCAGGACATCCGCAATGAAATGTGCATCGAGCTCGAGAAAGCGGGCGTCCCGATCGAAAAACAACACCACGAAGTGGCAACCGCCGGGCAAGCCGAGATCGATGTCCGGTTCGCGCCGCTCAAGGTGATGGGCGACTCAATGCAGTATTACAAATACATCATTCGCAACGTCGCCCGGAAGCACAACAAGTCGGTCACGTTCATGCCGAAGCCGCTCTTCGCTGACAATGGCTCGGGCATGCACACCCACATGTCGCTTTGGAAAGACGACAAACCACTCTTTGCCGGCAATGGCTATGCCGGCTTGAGCGACATGGCTCTCTTTTTCATCGGTGGGATTTTGCGGCACGCACCCGCGCTCACCTGCATCACCAATCCAACGACCAATAGTTACAAGCGGCTCGTGCCCGGATTTGAAGCGCCGGTCAATCTTGCTTACTCGGCGCGCAATCGCTCGGCCGCGATTCGCATTCCGACTTACTCAGCCAGTCCAAAGGCGAAACGAATCGAATTTCGCACGCCCGATGCATCGGCCAATCCATACATCGCATTTTCCGCGCTATTGCTCGCGGGCCTCGATGGAATCCAAAACCGCATCGATCCCGGCGATCCGCTCGATAAAAATCTTTACGAGCTGCCGCCGGAAGAACTCGCGCAGATCGCCAGTGTGCCAGATTCGCTCCGCGGCGCGATTGAAGCGCTCCACGCCGATCACGCATTTCTGCTCAAAGGAGATGTCTTCAACGAAGACTTCGTCGCCAACTGGATCGACATGAAACAAAAGGAAT
>QHRC01000044.1 GCA_003219995.1 Verrucomicrobiota bacterium | reverse complement strand
GCTCCATATCAGCATATTCGAAAAGTTGTTGTTTTCGGATCGGCTCGCATTTTACCGGGTGCGCCTGAATTTAAAATGGCGGAGGATTTTGGGCGCGAGATGGTGGCGCAAAACTACATGGTCATTACCGGTGCAGGGGATGGCATTATGGGTGCGGCGCAGCGCGGCGCCGGGCACGCACACAGCTTTGGGCTCAATATTCGCCTGCCATTTGAACAACGCGCGAATGAGATCATCGAGGGCGACCCAAAGCTGATTAATTTCAATTACTTCTTCACCCGCAAACTGAACTTCGTAAAAGAGACGCACGCGTTCGCATTATTTCCCGGCGGTTTCGGCACACTCGACGAAACGTTCGAAGTTCTCACGCTCATGCAGACTGGGAAAGCGCGTGTCATTCCCGTCGTGTTGCTCGATCGGCAGGATGGGACCTACTGGGAAACCTGGATGAAATTTGTCACCGAGCACCTGCTTAAGCTCGGGTTTGTTTCACCGGAAGATCTTTATTTTTTCAAAATCCTCCACAGCGTCAAAGAGGCGGCGGCGGAAATCTCACAGTTCTACAAAGTTTATCATTCGGCGCGTTGGGTTGGCGAAGAACTTGTCATCCGCATTTGTCATCGCTTGTCGAGCAAAGCGATTGTCGATCTCAACGAAAAGTTCGTAGATATCGTGCGCACGGGGAGAATTGTGCAGCGCAACGCGCTGCGTCAGGAAAAAAACGAGCCCGAAATTTGGAATCTGCCACGGTTGATTCTAACACCGGATCGGCGCAGCTTTGGCCGCTTTCGACAGTTGATCGACGCGATTAACTCGTCGTCACTTGGATGAAACAAACTCAGAAGGGACCGGGTTGGTTGAGCGTTTAGATCCGGCTATTTGTGACCCCTTAGCCTTTTTGCTTAGAGCGAGATCGACATCTAACTTTGCTTCCATCATCCGATCGAACGAGAAATGATCGCGCGCGTATCGCAGCGCGCTGGCGGCACAATGCGCGGCGAGTTGTTTGTTCGATAAAAATTCCAAAATTGCTTCCGCCAGCGCCTCCGGATTATCTGGTTCCACCGTTAAACCATTCTCGCGGTCTTTAACGACCTCCGGAACGTCGCCAATCCTTGTCGCGACGACCGGCCGGCCGGCCGCGAATGCTTCGCGCAAGACAATGGACGAAGCCTCTGTTCCCAAAGAGGCGATGACCACGATGTCCGCCGCTGCAAGTATGTCGGGTGTGTCCCAACGGTAGCCGAGCATAATAATTTTGTCTTCAAGTCCGGCCTGATGAATCCTCTGGCGAAGTTGTGCCTCCCGCCACCGATCACCGGTAGCCTGGCCTACGAAAATCAATTGAGCGTCAGGACGTTGTTGCAAAACAATCCGGGCTGCCTTGATCAACTTCGTCTGGCCTTTGTCGTAACGAATCATTCCGATATTGACGATTACTGGCGTCTCCGCCGAAAAGCCCAGCTCTTGCCGTAACTTCATTCTGTCTCTGTCAGGCGCGAATCTCGCCAGGTCAACGCCAGAGCCGATCACGGCGATTTTATCAGCGGGGATCCCATTTTGTTCGACCAACTGTTTTTTGATCACCTGCGCGTCCGCCACAATTTTTGCGCAGCCATGTTTATAGATAAAGGCGCGCCATTTGTTTCCGACGGGATCCGTGATGCAACGGGCCCGGACCACGGGAATCCCGGAAAAATAGAGGGGTAGAGAAAGCCAATGGTCTTTCGAGCTATAGGTTTTGATTAAATCGATTTCATTTCGCCGGCAAAAACGCCAGAGCCGCCACGAAGACAAAGGATCAAACCGTCGCCGCAGCGGCATCGTGCGAACGCGGGTGCCAAGTTCGGTTGCTTTAGGGAAAACTTCGCTTTTCCGGTCGCACATTAGCCAGGCCTGATGTCCGCGTTGATTGAGCCAGTTGATCTCGAGACAGGTCCGGTATTCCTGTCCGCCCCAACTGCGACTGCTCTCTACGAAAAGTATCTGCATGTTAGATCGACAATCGCGACCGCACGCAGAGCTGGAAGCGGGCGCGATTCAGACACTCGGACTGGACTGGCCGGTTGTCGCACGTTTTTCGAGAATATAATCGTGGATCGTATTGACCGTGCGAAGGGCCTTGCCCGCGACTTCGGAATTGGGCACACCTACTCCGAAAATTTTCTCCATACTGACGACGAGCTCAAGTGCGTCAATCGAATCCAGCCCCAAACCGGTTGGACCGAACAGGGGAAGATCGTCCGCAATTTTGTCGACGGTGGTTTGGAGCATCAAATTTTTCACCAGCATCTCTTTAATGCGAGTGCGCAGATCGGGCTCGGACATACAGGCGAGTCGCGAAGTTGTCGCAGCGCCGGGCGCGCGTCAATCGCGCGATTGTCGGCAGGATGGCGTGCTGCGGAGCCGTCGATGATCGACCATTAAATCTGGTCGGCTTTGTCGCCAGGGGTGGCCGTTTGATTCGGATCGGGCCGCACCGCGCTGCCAGGGGTTGGATTCTCGATCCGCGCCACAGTCGATTGCGCCGGTTGCACATCTGTTTTCGTAGCGGCGCCCTCTTTTTTCGATGCGTTGTGCAATTCGTCGCTAAATTCGTCTTTTGCCTTTTGGAATTCTTTGATCGCTTTACCCATGCCGCGCGCCAGTTCCGGCAATTTTTTGGCGCCGAACAGCAGCAGAATGATCAGCAGGATAAAAATCCCCTGTGGCCCTTCGAATATATTCAGGAGGTTGGCGAGCAGGGTCATACGTCAATTCGAAGATCAGACTGATTGCCGAAGTTGCAAGACAATTTCGTAAGCTGCATTCGCGGCGCACGAATCCTGCTGGCTATGAAACGCGAGCCCACCGCACCAGCCTGGCACAAGTTTGACAGGCGCAAGCCGATGTGGGAAGAAAGTAATCCGCTATATGCGTCCCATCTGGAAAGGCAGCATCAGCTTCGGGCTGGTTTACATTCCGGTGGCTGTCTACCCGGCCACCCGCGAGGAGAAGATCAGTTTTCGTCAACTCCGTTCCACCGATCTGAGCCCGATCAAGTATAAAAAGGTCGCGGAGGCCGACTCCAAAGAAGTCGCGGCCGATCAAATCGTGAAAGGATTCGAGTACGAGCGCGGCCGCTATGTTGTTTTGAGTGACGAGGATTTTGAGAAGGTCCGGATCGAATCCACTCATTCCATCGACATCACCGATTTCGTCGAGTTGGAGCAGGTCGATCCCAAGTTTTTCTATAAGCCATATTTTTTGGAGCCACAGAAGGGTGGCGAGAAAGCTTACACGGTCTTGCACAAGGCTCTTAGTGGGACGGGCAAGATCGGCGTTGCCAAAGTCGTGATTAGCAATCGCGAACACCTGGCCGCGGTAAAACCCGATGGGTTATTCCTCATTCTCGAGCTAATGCACTTCGCCCACGAAATTCTCAGCACGGAGATTTTGAAAAACGGATCCGCCACGGCCGTAACGGATAAGGAATTGAAGATGGCACAAGCGCTCATCGAGAGTATGTCAGTTGCTTGGGCGCCTGAAAAATATCAGGACGAGTATCGAACGGCGCTGATGGAAATCATCGAGCAAAAAGCACAGAACAAACAGGTCGCAGGCAAACCTGCGGCGGCGCCTGCGCCGACCAACGTTGTCGACCTTGTCAAAGTGCTTCAGGACAGCCTTAATCGGACTCAATCGCTCAAGCAGAAGCGCGCATCCACTCGATCGAGTGGCCGTTCCACCGCCGCACTCGTCAAGCAAAAGAGACGCTCGGCCGCTTACGGCTAAGGCTCGCTGTGGCTCGCCTAAGCCGCAGCGGAATTGAATGGTAATCCGGGTTGCGGCACGCTAGCTAAGACTTCTCCTGAGCGCAGTCGAACGGGTCGACATCGAATGCATGGCGCAGTGGAGCGGTTGCCTACAGCGGTTGGTTAGGCCTTGGCGTGTTCACGGCGCGGACTAGTGCGCGAACCAGCCCTGGTGCACTAAGAAGAGTATC
>QHRC01000043.1:3729-4191 GCA_003219995.1 Verrucomicrobiota bacterium | reverse complement strand
GCTGGCTGTGCTCAATCAAGAATGCAAGGATTTCGTGCTCGATGTTGCGCCGGTCTGCGTAAATGGAGCCGGCAAAGGTATCACCAGCGGAATCGGCTCGGGCGGGGTAGCGGTTCACAGCACCGTCGTGACAAAAACCAAGTACCTCGTGGGCGGAATGCTCCGTCAGACGGTGAAGCAAGTATCCGAAGCCATGAACAAAACGCGCGTCTCTGCTGACATTCTTCAACTGGCTCCCGTATGTTCATTTAACGCTTTCGAATTCGCTTACCCGGGAATCTTTCACAAGGACGCTTTTCTCCTTCTCGATATGGGACACCCCCAGAGCACGGTGCTCATGGGCAGTAAAGGAGAACTGGTGCTCGTTCGCAGCATCGATTACGGAGGAAAGACGCTCCGGCAAGCGCTCACCGCCGATGGTGCGCTTGACAAAGATGCGGCTTGGACGCTGCTTCAGCGAGG
>QHRC01000043.1:0-3689 GCA_003219995.1 Verrucomicrobiota bacterium | reverse complement strand
CGCTCGCGCGGCTCGCCACCGAAGTCCGGAACTCGATCGGCTTCTTCGAAGGGCAAAGGGAAGAAAGCATTAGTCGAGTTTTCGTCTCCGGCGGATTGGCTCGGATCGAGACCATTCTCCAGACGCTGAGCGACGAGCTTGGACTGCCGTGTGAAATTTGGGATCCGTTAGAGACGTGTGAAGTCGCCCTCTCCTCGCTAAAGCGAGAGGCCCTCCCCCATGAATTTGTCTCGCTCAACGTCGCCTGCGGGGCGGCATTCGAATACCTCAGAACCTAACGAGCGATGGCCCTTCATCTCAACCTCTTTCACGAGGAGATTCTGGAACAAAGACAACGCCAGCGCGATCCGCTGAAGATCGGCATGATCGCGCTCGTCGTCTGTGGCGTGTCGCTTTTTCTTTATTACACTTGGAACGCGTACCAAACCCTGGAAATCAAGAGCCGATTGACGACAGTCGAGCGAGCTTGGAAGAAGATCGAACCAAGAGTGACCGCCGCGCAGAAGCGCGTGGCAGACCTCGAAAGCCTAATTAAGACGACGCGGGCACTTGACGATTACATCGACAATCGATTCTTCTGGGCGCCATTTTTGCAAAAGGTTTCGCGCTGCGTTGCGCCGAATACACAATTAACCAATTTTACAGGCGTCCTTCTGGATGAAAACAAAGGGATCAACGTTTCCATCGAAGGCGTAGCCGCCGGCCGCGAACCACGATCCGTCGCGGAGGATTTGCGCCAGATGCTCCTCGAACAGCTTGGCCAGACCTACAGCGAGGTGAAAGCGGAGTTCAAGACACTCGAGGACCTCGACACCGTGGTCAACGTCGGCGGCACACACATGGCGACGGCACATTACGTTCTCACCGTAAATTTCAATTCAGCCCCTGAGCCCAAGCCGGCGAAATCGCCCGCTTCCCCACGCGGTCGAAAATAACGAATCCATGAGGTCAACCAAAGATCAGATCAAGAAGCTTTCGCTTAGCGCCATTGGCTTCGTGTTTTTGCTCTACGTTTACTTTACCTTCTTCCTCGGCCCGCTGAATCGCAGTCGCGACGGCATGTTGCTAAAGATCAAAGATCTTCAGAGTAAACTGGACTCCTCAAAAGAGGAAATGACCAAAGCAGTCAAGCTCGAGCAACGCGCCAAAACTTCGACCAGCCGTTTTGCGGCGTTAAAGGCCTTTAACCCAGAAGGCGCGCCGATCGCCTGGTTCCCTCCTCGGATCAGAGCATTCTTCGCAGACCAGCAGATCGACAAAGCGGTTGCGCGGCTCGAAGGCAGCAGCGGCTTCAAACAAGCCGAGCTTAGCGAATGGATGAAATACAGCTGGATAATCGATCTGCCCAGGGCCGATTACGGAACGTTAGGTCGGGCAATCGCGGAGCTGGAGAACACCAACCCTCTCCTGTCAATCACCAGGCTGAGCATCCACACCTTGCCAGAGCAACCTCAATTCCAGCATATCGATCTTGCTGTCGTTAATGTCATTGAAAAAAAATGAAAAGCTTCGCATTTCTTTTTCTTCCGCTCGTTATTGCCCTTGGTTCCCTGCAAGGCGGCGAGCCCCCCGTGCTCGAGATCAAGAACAAATCTTCTTTTCAAATGGCGAACAATGGCCGCAATCCGTTCTGGCCAATCGGTTTCAAACCAACGGCCCAGATGTTGAACCGCAGAGCCGACAATGCGGGCCCGGATGTTCCTTTGACCGCTTTCCTCCTAACTTCGATCACCCTCGACCAGGGAACGCACTTCGCGATTATCAACGGCAAAACCATACAGGAAGACCAGGAGTTCAGCTTGAAATCGGGCTCTCAGAATTATCAGATCAAACTTAAGTCTATTGAGGATGGGCGCGTCATTCTTGTGTGTCGCGACCAGGAGATCATTGTGCCGCTGCGGCGCAAGTAAAAATGGGGCGAGATTCCGACTTGCCTTGAAAAAAATTCGCAGCTTAGAAGTCGCCACTCTACAAGATCGACATGTTGTTAGGTCGACGAATGACTTTGCCTGAAAATGTCCAACCCGATTGATTCTCTTGCAAAAAACCGTAGCATTCCGCTCAATGCGATTAACACGAAGTCCTAAGTTGCAGCACTGAAGCGCGTCGCCTGAAAACATCACCGACATTTATCCTTACCCTCGCTTTTTGCTTTTGTGCGTTCACGAATGGACGCGCTGAAGGTTTTGATAAGGCATTTGGACCGCGTTTCAATGCCGGTTACGTCGCGAAGCCAAGCGGACCTGGGCAAGACCTCGATTCTGTTCATCGGTGGAATGAAATCGCCATCAATGCTAGCGGCCTCGATCACACGCCGGTCGCGCCTGGCGAAACCCGGGTATTCGGAGAACAACTTGGGCCGGGACGCTCGAGCCGCGCAATGGCGATTGTCCACACCGCGATTTTTGATGCCGTCAACGCGATCGTTCAGCGTTATCAAAGCTATACCGGTGTTCAGGCCGCGCCCGGTCCAGCCTCACTCGATGCCGCGGTTGCTGAGGCCGCGCATGATACGCTGGTCGCTCTTTATCCGTCACAAACACCGACTTTCGATAGTGAGCTGGCCAATAATTTAGCACAAATCAAAGATAAAAATGCAAAAGCGAACGGCATCGATCTCGGCCAGCGTGCCGCCGCCGCGATTCTCGCGATGCGAACCGACGATGGCTCAGAATTTCCGGAACCTGCTGTGGGCGTCGATTATTTCACGAGCGATCTTGCCGGGCACTGGCGGCAGGATCCGATTAGCCTCATTCCGCTCGCCTTAGGCGCGCACTGGGGCGAGTGCAAGCCATTCGTTATCGAATCCACGGATCAGTTTCGCGTGCCCGCGCCGCCGCCCATGACCAGCGCCGAATACGCGGCCGCATACAATGAAGTGAAGAACGTAGGCGGTGACGGTATCGTGACGCCGACGACACGGACCGCCGACCAAACTTTTATCGGCACGTTTTGGGCATACGACGGGACGCCGAGCCTCTGTGCGCCGCCGAGACTTTACAATCAAATCACCGTGCAAATCGCCGAGCAAAAGAAATTGAGCGTTGTCGATCTTGCGCGGCTTCTGGCCCTCGTGAACACCGCAATGGCCGATACCGGCATGTCGGTGTGGGAATCAAAATATTACTGGGATTTCTGGCGACCGATAACCGGTATCCGCGAATCAGATCCTGGAACCGGCCCGACTGGCGCTGGCGACGGCAACCCCGCCACAATTAGCGACGCGAGTTTTACTCCGCTTGGCGCGCCCGCCAGTAACTTAACCGGACCCAACTTCACACCCCCGTTCCCGGCTTATCCTTCCGGCCACGCCGGTTTCGGCGGCGCGTTGTTTGAAACTTTACGCCGTTTCTTCGGAACCGATGCCATCGCGTTCATATTCGTATCGGACGAATTCAACGGAGTCACAAAAGATCATAATGGCACGGTGCGCCCATACATGCCGCGCAATTTTTCCTCACTCTCCCAAGCTGAAGAAGAAAACGGTCAGAGCCGAATTTATCTCGGCATCCACTGGTCGTTCGACAAAACGGAGGGAATCACGCAAGGCGAGCACGTAGCCGACTACGTATTTGAGAATGCATTCCTCCCGCTACACCACTGAAGACGCTCGCCGTCTGTTTTCTGCCTACGAGCGGGCTGCTTCGAACTGAGAAATCTGGACAAATTCGCTTTCGCGCAACGCGACC
>QHRC01000042.1 GCA_003219995.1 Verrucomicrobiota bacterium | reverse complement strand
GGACGCACCTCCGGGACGTTCGTGGAATTCAGAATAAGTCGGACGGCTCGGAGAGCCGTCCCTACCTGTGATTGTGCGACCTATTTTTGCGGCTAGAATCGCTCGATGAAGAAAATTATTTCCACAAGCGAAGCGCCCGCCGCAGTCGGCCCCTATTCGCAGGCCGTACGCGTTGGATCGACAATCTACTGCGCCGGGCAAATTCCGCTCGATCCAAAAAGCGGCCAGATCGTCTCCGGAGACATTGCTGCGCAAACCCGCCGCGTTCTCGACAATATCACCGCCGTCCTGAAAGCCGAGGATCTTTCCTTCGAGAGCATCGTCAAAACGACTATTTTTCTCACCGATCTCGCCGATTTTCAGACCGTGAATGAAATTTACGGTTCGTATTTCAAGCAAGAGCCGCCCGCTCGCTCGACCGTGCAGGTCCCCGCTCTACCCAAGGGCGCGCGCGTGGAAATCGAAGCCATCGCAGTTGCCGATGAAAACGGATTCGGCGGACAGAGCGTCGCCGACACTTCAGGCTAAGATCGACATCTTCATGTCCGAAGACGTTCTCGCGCAGACGATGCTGGGGAGCGCACGCTTCCAGCGTGCAACTTTCGGCATCTTGCTGAAAGAATTCCGGTTCGAGAGATTTCGCGGCAAGATGCCGCGAACAGCACGCAAGATGCGTGCGCTCCCCAGAAAAGCATGAGCAAAGATTTGCTCGCACTCTTTCGGAAAACCGGCGCGTTGCTCGATGGCCATTTTATTTTGCGTTCTGGTTTGCACAGCCGGCAATATTTCCAATGCGCGTTGCTTCTTCAGCATCCAAAAATCGCGGAAGAGGTCTGCAAGCAGCTTGCGGAGAAGTTGCGCGTATTTGATTGTGACGCGGTAATCTCCCCTGCCCTCGGTGGAATCATCGTCGGTCAGGAGGTTGCTCGTTCGTTAGGCCAACGCCACATTTTTGTTGAAAAAGAGGATGGTAAACTTGTCTTGCGACGCGGCTTTAAGATCGATAATCGCGAAAAGTTCATTGTCGTAGAGGATGTTGTAACGCGCGGTGGTCGCGTGCAGGAAACGGTCGACATCGTGCGCACGTGCGGTGGGAGTGTCGCCGCGGTCGGCGTAATTGTCGATCGAAGCGGCCAAACCAAACCGGACTTCGGTTGTCCGTTCGTCCGTTTGATCGAAATGAATGTCGAAACATTTCCGGCGGACAAATTGCCGGTCGATCTGGCTCGCATTCCCGCGGTAAAACCTGGCAGCAAGTAAAAGTCCCTCGTGAACGCGCTCTCGGCTTTTTATCATTCTTCGGTCGGGAAAAAAATGATCGTCGCGATCACCGGGATCATTTTGATCCTTTTCGTCATCGGACATTTGCTCGGAAATCTACAGATCTTTTTGGGCCCTGATTGGATCAACGGTTATTCGCAACATCTGCGCGATCTCGGACCTATTCTTTGGATAATCAGAATTTTTCTGCTCACGACGGTCATTGTGCACATTTACGTCACGATCCGGCTGGCAATCGATAATCGACGCGCACGACCCAAAGCCTACATCGAGAAGGAACATGTAAAAGCCACGTTCGCCTCACGCCACATGGTGATGAGCGGGCTGATTGTGCTCGCGTTTATCATTTATCACATCGCACATTTCACCGTGCGCGTGACCGATCAGCGTTTCGCATTGCTCAAAGCCGATCCGTTAAATCATTACGATGTTTATTCGATGATGGTTTATGGCTTTCAAAACATCTACGTCTCGTCCTTTTACGTTCTTGGATTGTTTCTGCTTGCGCTCCACTTGAGCCACGGGTCGTCGAGCTTCTTTCAATCGCTCGGGCTCAATAACAAAACGCTGACCCCGCGTCTCGCTTTCGGCGGGCGAGTTTTCGCCTGGCTTCTGTTTCTTGGCTACACTTCGATTCCGATTGCCGTTTTGCTCGGGCTCGTCAAACCGGCGCAACAATTATGATCGGGACGCTCGACCCCAAAATTCCGTCCGGAGCGCTCGCCGGAAAGTGGAACAGTCACAAGGACCATGCCCGACTAGTTAGTCCGAATAATCGCCGGAAATTCGAAATTATCATTGTCGGCAGCGGCCTCGCCGGCGGATCGGCCGCAGCCACGCTCGGTGAGCTTGGTTATCGTGTGAAGTGTTTTTGCTATCAAGATTCGCCGCGTCGCGCTCATTCGATCGCCGCGCAAGGTGGAATCAACGCCGCAAAAAATTATCAGAACGACGGCGACAGCGTTTATCGACTCTTCTCCGACACGATCAAAGGCGGCGATTTTCGTTCGCGCGAAGCAAACGTTTACCGGCTCGCCGAAGTCAGCACAAACATCATCGACCAGTGCGTCGCGCAAGGAGTTCCCTTCGCCCGCGAGTACGGCGGCTTGCTCGCCAACCGCTCCTTCGGCGGCGCGCAGGTTTCACGAACGTTTTACGCGCGCGGCCAAACCGGTCAGCAACTGCTTCTCGGCTGTTATCAGGCGCTCAGCCGTCAGATCGCCGCCGGCACCGTGCAAATGTATCCACAGACCGAAATGCTCGACCTGGTGGTTGTCGATGGACATGCCAAGGGCATCATCACGCGGAATTTGATCTCGGGAAAGATCGACAAGTCCGCGGCCGACGCGGTCGTGCTCGCGACTGGCGGCTACGGCAACGTTTTTTATCTCTCGACCAACGCGCGCGGTTGCAATGTCACCGCCACTTATCGCGCTTACAAAAAAGGTGCGCTTTTCGCGAACCCCTGCTTCACGCAAATTCATCCGACCTGCATTCCACATTCCGGCGACTATCAATCAAAGCTTACGCTCATGTCGGAATCGTTGCGCAATGATGGCCGCGTCTGGGTTCCGAAACGCAAGGAAGATTGCGACAAATCGCCTGAGCAAATCCCGGATAACGAGCGCGATTATTATCTCGAGAGAAAATATCCGAGTTATGGCAATCTCTCGCCACGCGACATTTCATCGCGCGCGGCCAAGGAAGTTTGCGACGAAGGACGTGGCGTCGGCCCCGGCGGTCGTGGCGTTTATCTCGATTTTGCGGACGCAATCGAACGACTCGGCGAGCAAACGATCCGCGAGCGTTACGGAAACTTATTTGAGATTTACGAGAAAATCACAGGCGAAGACGCTTACAAGGTGCCGATGCGCATTTATCCCGCGGTCCATTACACGATGGGCGGTTTGTGGGTTGATTACAACTTGATGAGCAACGTGCCCGGTTTGCACGTGATCGGCGAAGCGAACTTCGCCGATCACGGCGCCAACCGGCTCGGGGCGAGCGCGCTCATGCAAGGCCTGGCCGATGGTTACTTCATTCTGCCCTACACATTGCCCAATTATCTCGCGTCCCAGATGAGCAAACGACCGTCAACCGACCATCCTGAATTCAAAAGAGCCGAGAGCGACGTTCGCGCCAAGATCGATAACCTCCTGAATATACACGGAAAATTTTCGCTCGATTCCGTTCACCGCGAGCTTGGAGCGCTTCTCTGGGAAAAATGCGGAATGTCGCGAAACGCGACCGGCTTGCGCGAAGCGCTCGCGAAAATTCCGCAGGTGCGCGAAAACTTTTGGTCACGCGGCCACGGGATCCGCGTTCCGGGCGACGGCGAAGATTTCAACCAGGCCCTTGAGCGCGCCGGTCGTGTCGCCGATTTCCTCGAGTTCGCCGAACTAATGTGCACCGATGCGCTCGCGCGCAACGAATCGTGCGGTGCTCATTTTCGCGAAGAACATCAAACCCCGGAGGGCGAAGCGCTGCGCGACGATGAGAATTTTGCCACGGTGTTCGCCTGGGAATTTCAAGGCAATGGCCAGATCGCGCCGCCGAAATTGCATCGCGAGCCGCTCCACTTCGAAACCGTGCACCTCACACAGCGAAGCTATAAATGAAACGATTAAAAG
>QHRC01000041.1 GCA_003219995.1 Verrucomicrobiota bacterium | reverse complement strand
AAGCACGTCACGAACCGCGCCGTGAACCTGCGGCATGCAACGGAGACTGTAGGCGTCCTGAACTCGCAGGTCGTTTTTGCGGTGCGACTCGCGAATTTCGCTGCCTTGCAAAAGGGATAACAAATGACTAGCAACGGCTCTTTGACCAGGATGTGGTCGGGCCTCTTGCAAGCGCGGATCGAAAGCGGCGGGGGTTCCCCTGAGTGCTTCCAAGCTCATGGCGCCGGCAATATCAGCGACCTGGGCGAGACGTTGCGCGCGTAAGATCGACAATCCCCCCACGGCGTGCATCGCCTGTGTGCCGTTGAGCAAAGCGAGTCCTTCCTTTGCCTCCAAAAGCACCGGCTCCAGCCCAGCGCGTCGCAGGGCTTCGCGACCCTCCATGCGTTGGCCTTGGAAAAACGACTCGCCTTCGCCGATCAAGCTCAACGCAAGATGGGCGAGCGGGGCAAGATCGCCACTGGCACCGACCGAACCTTTTTCCGGAATGACCGGACAGACGCGCTGGTTAAGCATTTGACAGAGCATCTCGATGATCTCAAGACGGATACCGCTCAAGCCAAGAACAAGGACGTTTGCACGGAGCAACATCATCGCCCGCACTTCCGGTTCAGAAAGCGGGTTGCCGATGCCGCAAGCGTGACTGCGGACAAGATTGAGTTGAAGCTCGCGCAATTCGTCGGGCTGAATGCGAACATCAGCGAGCTTCCCGAATCCAGTGTTAACGCCGTAAACGGTAGCGTCGCGTGCGATGATATCTTCAATGACATTTCGCGAAGCAAGAACGCGCGGATGGGCGGAAGGTGAGACTTCTACAGTAGTGCCATCAAGCGCGACTGAGGCGATCTCGGAAAGAGCCAATGGCTGTCCATCCAATTGCATTCCCGCATCTTAGTTAGAACTCAACGAAATGTGAAGCAGACGAAAGTTCCGGCAAAAAGACGAAAAGGCCAGGTCGATCACGACCTGGCCCTTAGTTAAAACCATCCGCAGATGGACAACTTTCGCACTGGATTACTTCGAATATCCGCGCGTACTCGCCGTTGTGCCGGTGGACATCGTCTCCTGTTTGTGAGCACATGCCCCCAAACTCAAAGTACTGACCAGAACCGTCACGATCACGATCGCTTTTAGGAATTTCAATTTTATCTCGCCTCCTTTCCCTGCTGGTTGCTGCTGCTTCTTAGGCGGGGAAACAGGCGGAAGCAACGCTTTTCTCACCCTTTTACAACGCGCGAGAGTGCGCCGCAGGATGTATCAAATCGAAATTATTCCCGAATGACGACGGGCGTGTCTTCATCAACGAGATCGAACAAGTCGATGACGTCCGCATTCCGCATCCGAATGCAACCGTGGCTGGCGGGACTGCCGATCTTGTCTTCGTGTTTCGTGCCGTGGATATAGATAAAACGCTCGCGCGTATTCGCATTGTGTTCCTCCAATCCATCGAGCCAGAGGATGCGCGACATGACCAGGTCCTCGCTGGGTGGAAACGGATCGCCAGGCTTAAGCGGAACCCGACTTTGAAAGACCGTTCCGCTGGGTGCGCTCCCGCCAATTTTTTCCGCGATCCGAAAGCGACCGGTCGGCGTTTTCATGCTTCCCTCCTCTGTTCCCAATCCGAAGCGAGAGCTTGAAACAGGATAGGAGCGTAACGTTTCATCTCCCCGCTTCACAGTGAGCAATTGATCGTGAATGGAGATGTCGATCTTTGTTCGGCCACTTTGCATGAAATGAGAGCAGCAGTACAATCCGCTTGCCGATGAAAAAATATCACATTGCGGTCGTTGGCGCGACTGGCGCCGTCGGTGAAGAACTTCTGCGCGTGCTCGAGCGACGAAGTTTTGCTAGCGCGAGCCTGCGCCCGATTGGCTCGGCGCGGTCCGCTGGAAAATCGATTCGATTTCGTGACGATTCGATCGCAGTCGAAGGACTCACCGAACGCTCCTTCGATAAGATCGACATCGCTTTTTTTAGCGCGGGGAGTGAAACATCGCGAAGGTGGGTTCCAGTCGCCCGCGCGGCCGGAACGATCGTGATCGACAATTCCTCGGTCTTCCGAATGGAGCCTGAGGTGCCGCTGGTCATTCCGGAGATCAACGGAGACGATGTGCGCGCACATCGCGGTCTCATTGCAAATCCGAATTGCACAACGGCCGTGGCGCTGATGGCGATTTATCCGCTCCATCGGATTTTCGGCGTCCGGCGCGTTTTTGCTGCGAGCTATCAAGCAGTGTCCGGGAGCGGCGCGCGCGCGATCGAAGAACTGCGAGAACAAGTGGAATCCGCGCTGCGAGATCGCCGATCAACGCCGCGGGTTTATCCGCATCCAATCGCGTTTAACGTTCTGCCGCATGTCGACATATTTCTCGAAGACGGTTACACGAAAGAGGAAATGAAAATGCAAAATGAGGGACGCAAGATCATGCATTCGCCGGAATTTCGCGCGTCGGTCACGTGCGTGCGGGTGCCGGTGTACCGCGCCCATTCGGTGGCGATCAGCGCCGAATTTGAGAGAAAAGTCTCGGTCGAACAGGCGAGAGAGGCGTTGGCGGAAGCGCCCGGACTCGAGTTGATCGATGAGCCGCAAAAGAATCGGTATCCGACGCCGCTAAACGTGGCGGGAAAAGACAACTGCCAAGTCGGACGCGTGCGTCTCGATTGTGCTTTTGAAAACGGACTCTCGTTTTGGGTCTCCGGCGACCAGCTGCTTAAAGGTGCTGCGCTTAACGCGGTGCAAATCGCGGAGTTGCTTTAAGGCTCTTTAAACATCGGTAGGACAACGGGCGAGCTAGTTTGCCGATGTACGCAAATCAGCTCCAGATCAAACCCGGGGCCGATGCATGATCAAACTGGCGTCTGTTACGGAGTTGGAGACGGAGAGGCTTCGCCCTTCTTTTTTCCGCCTCCCGGTCGTCCTGGCGCTCCAGGTCCGCCCGGGCCGCGTTCAGCAGCCGAAACGGCAGGTTGCGCTCCGGCGGGTGGGCCTTTTTGTCTGCCGCCTTGGGCTTCCGCCGCACCGCCAGGTCCGCCCGCAGAATAAGGAGTGGACGCTGCTGCTGGAGGTTGTGCTCCGGCCGGTGGGCCTTTGTGTCTGCCGCCCTGGGCTTCCGCGGCACCGCCGGGTCCACCCGCAGAATAAGGAGTCTCCGTTGTTGCCGGAGGTCCCTTGTGCTTTCCCGGTGGCGGCTGGTTCGAGGCACCGCCGGGCTGGCCGGGAGTCGGGGTGAGATTCCCGCGCTCAAGTTGCCCCTTGTGCTTGCTCGGAGGCTGCGTTCCCTCAGGAGCAACCGAGGCCGCACCCGACGGGGACGCCTGCAATTCGCCGCGTCGGCCCCTTGGCGGCTTGCCACGTTCTGTTCCAGCTGGAGAACCTTGGATGACTGGCGAGCCCGCACCGGCCGGAGATCCCGCTGGCGTGCCTGTCAGGCTCGGTTGAACCTGGCCGCCGGGCCTGCCTCTGCCTTTTCCTCTTTCAAATGGCGTGACCGAAGTTGCCGGCGCAGCTGAGGCCGCCGCGGCAGCCGCGGGCGACGCACCTCCAGGGGTTCGTCCGGTTGCGGCTGCCCCAGTTGGCGGCGGAATGTTCTT
>QHRC01000067.1 GCA_003219995.1 Verrucomicrobiota bacterium | reverse complement strand
ACTCAGCAACATCAACGTGGTTCCTCCATCTGGGACATTGTTGACGGAACCGGGAGCGGAACCGGGAGTAAAGAGCGTCCACCCAGAAAGGCCATACTTGCCGCCTTGTGCAGGAATCATGATGGTTCCGGTCAAACCGCTAACGTCCCAAACTTCAGAACCGTAGTTCGGGCCACCATACTTGGCGAACAGGTATTCAAAATCACCGCCTCCAAGATTTACACTTGTACCAGTGCCGTTGAGAGCGAATACGGCTTCGGGCAAGGGACCGAAGAGATTATTTGAGCG
>QHRC01000066.1 GCA_003219995.1 Verrucomicrobiota bacterium | reverse complement strand
TGTCGTGAGGACCAATAATTACGTGATTCGATCCACCAGGGGCCAGGCCAATCATATCGTTGACATAGAATGTTCTGTCATCGTCGCCCGATGGTATGCCGTACTTGACAAAGCCTAATTCGTAGACGTCAGCCAGGGAAAGGCTCACAGCGTTCGCAATAACAGGCAGTCCGACGCACGCTGCGACCGCAATCGCACTCACAAAGGTATTTTTTAGTCTCATATATGTAT
>QHRC01000065.1 GCA_003219995.1 Verrucomicrobiota bacterium | reverse complement strand
TGTTTTGGCATAACACTTTAAAGTTGCAGAAGCGGCCGAGTATCCCCATAGCTATTTCATCGTAAGTTGCTGCGCATAAATGTAATGTGAAGCGTTTCGCCACCGTGGTTGAAAAATCGACAGCTCCGAGCTTCTAAACTGGAGCGCTGCGAGCAACTGGACTCCCTGCAGGCCGATGAAGCGGTAAAACAACAGACTTGGTTTTTGTGGGAACGACAAATATTGGCACCGCTGGCACTCCTCTACGCTCGGAGAATTCACGCTAA
>QHRC01000064.1 GCA_003219995.1 Verrucomicrobiota bacterium | reverse complement strand
CGGAATATGAAGTAGCGCCGCAGGAGGAAGTCCCCGGTTAAGAAAGCTTCCGAGCCGAAGAACCAGGCCAGTCCGGCACAATAGGTCTTTTCGAAGGTGCGTAGCCACGGCGCTCTGTCGCCGTGTTCATTTTCGAAAACACCCCAGCTGAGCGGGGCGGCTACAGTCCCTAAAATTTTGGGGACGACACAGAGGTCGTCCCGCCATTATTCTTCCCACATGGCTTCCTCCTCACGTTGGCAACGTTTCCAGCGCTATTTTCTCCGCTACGACGAGCTCGATTTTTCCATCGACGTTAGCCGGATGAAATTTCCGGACGATTTTTTCGTCAACATGCGAGCCAAGATCGACAAGGCGTTTGCCGCCATGCACGAATTGGAAGCGGGCGCGCTCTCCAATCCGGATGAAAAGCGAATGGTCGGTCATTATTGGCTGCGCAATCCGGCACTGGCGCCGAACTAGCAACTGCGCGCCGATATCGAAGAAACGAACAAGCGCGTCAAGCAGTTCGCGGCGGATGTTCACTCTGGAAAAGTTGCAGCGGCGAATCGGAAAAAGTTCGCGCACGTTTTGTTGATCGGAATCGGTGGTTCCGCGCTCGGACCCCAGTTCGTTGCAGATGCGCTCGGATCGACGCGGGATCCGATGGACATTTATTTTTTCGACAACACCGATCCCGACGGTTTCGACCGAGTCCTCGACCAGATCGACAAGGCTTGTCATCGTGGTTTCGAAATCCGGTGGGACGAAGGAAACGCGCAACGGGATGTTGGAAGCGGAGGCAAAATTCAAGTCGACCGGACTTCAATTTGGCAAACAGGCGGTCGCGGTCACTGGCGTGGGCAGCGAGCTGGACAAATACGCGACGAAAGATGGATGGCTGGGGCGTTTCCCGATGTACGATTGGATCGGCGGACGAACCTCCGTCATGAGCGCGGTTGGACTGGTGCCGATGGCGCTCGAAGGTTTTGAGATTGACAACTTCTTATCAGGGGCCGCCGCCATGGACGAGCGGACGCGCGTGCCCGACGTCGCGCAAAACGCAGCTATGCTTCTAGCGCTGATGTGGCATTACGCTGGCAACGGTCATGGCGAAAAAGACATGGTCGTTTTGCCATACAAGGATCGGCTGGCCCTGTTCAGCAAATATTTGCAGCAGCTCGTGATGGAATCGTTAGGCAAAGAAAAAGACCTTGATGGCAACGTCGTTCATCAAGGCATCGCCGTTTATGGGAACAAAGGCTCGACCGACCAGCACGCTTACGTCCAGCAATTGCGCGACGGTATTTTGAATTTTTTCGTCACTTTCATCGAGGTTCGCAAAGATCGACATGGTATGGCCTTTGAAGTGGAAGACGGCATCACCAGCGGCGATTATCTTCAAGGATTCCTGCGCGGGACACGCAGCGCACTTTATGAGAGCGGACGTGAATCGATCACCGTGAGCATCCCGGAAGTGAACGAATTCAACGTTGGAGCGTTGATTGCGCTGTACGAGCGTGCGGTCGGTTTCTATGGATCGCTCGTCAACATCAACGCTTATCATCAGCCTGGAGTAGAGGCAGGAAAAAAGGCGGCGACAAAATTGTTGCAATTGCAAACACAGGTGCGTGAAAATCTTAGCGCCACGGCCGGAAAGACAGCGGAAGAAATAGCCCGCTCCATCGACGCGGATCCCGAAGACGTATTTCACGTTCTGCGTCATCTTGCGGCCAATGATGCCCGTATTCGAGTTGTCGCGGCCGAGCAGCCGGGTGATGAGATGTTTTCAGTCGCAGAATAGCGGTTAACTTTTTCGTCGAATATGACAAGCGCCGTTCCCGATGCTCAAAATGATTTGTTAAGTATTCCGTGGATCGACATGGTGCGGTTTGTTCGGCAACTGAGTCACGATTTACGCAATCACCTGAATGCAGCCGAGCTGCAAAGCGCGTACATCGGCGAATTGACCACGGACTCGGAAATCAAAGAGGAGATCATGAGGTTGCGCGAAACGCTCTCCGGGCTGAGCGCGGTTTTGCAGAGGCTTTCGGCAGGCTTCGGTCAGATTAAGACGGAATTCATGCCTTATGGCGGGGCGGATTTTATCGAGGACCTGCGCAAGAAGATCGCGAATGATTTCCCGCAGGAGAGTGCGGCCATCAGTTGGGACGTTCAATTAAATGAGGCCACGCTCGAGGTCGACCCGCAATTGCTGCAGCGGGCGTTGATCGAACTGTTCAATAATGCCTTTCGACATGAGCGTGGTGACGGAGCGCTCGGTGTCACGGCCAAGATCGACAATGACCGATTTGTTTTGACCCTGCGCGAGCCAAAATCGCGATTCGAATCATCCACCGCAAACTGGGGACGCGAACCGCTTCGGAAAATCAGCCCCGGGCATTATGGGCTTGGACTAAACTGCGCACGCGTTATTGTCGAAGCTCACGGCGGCCAGTTGAGCGCTCATTATGATCCAACGGAATCGGTTCTGGTTACGACAATTATGCTGCCTTTGTCCGCAAAACAGGGTTGAAGTGTTGGGCGTGAATTTTGGAGCGACCAATTCCAAAAACGGGCAACCGCAACCTGGATTGGCGCGAGCATCATCTCCATGACGACAGCTCAGCGCCGAATTCTGATCATTGACGATGAGCGGCCGATCCTCCTGACGCTGGAGGCGCTTCTCGGCCGGCATGGTTATCAGGTTGAAACCTCCGGCACTGCTTCGCACGGCCTTCGATTGTTGAAGACGAAGTCGCCTGACCTGGTTTTGCTTGATCTCCAGCTACCCGACGCGGAAGGACTGCAAACACTCGATCAAATCAAAGCGGAGTCTCCGGAGACCCAAGTCATCATTTTGACGGCGCACGATTCCTTGAGCAACGCGATCGAGTCGATCAAGCGCGGTGCTTTTCATTTTATCAGCAAACCGTACGCCCCGGAAGAGTTGCTTAGTTTGGTGGAGAAAGCTTTGGAAAAGGAGTTGCTTCTCCGCGAGACGAAAGAGCTGCGTCAGAAAACAGAACAGCTGGAGAAGCGTCTTGAAATTGCCGAAACGCGCCTGGCTCCTGTTTTCAAAAGCAAGGTGATGCAAGAGATTGACGAACTGATCGAGGCGATGGCGCCTTCGGAAGCAAATGTCTTAATCACGGGGGAAAGCGGGACGGGCAAAGAAGTAATCGCCAATGTGATCCATACGCGCAGCCGTCGCGCCGCCAAACCAATGGTAAAGCTCAACTGCGCCGCATTTCCACAGACGCTGATTGAGGGAGAACTCTTTGGTTATGTAAAAGGCGCTTTCACCGGCGCGATGAACGATTTTCCAGGAATGATCGCTGCGGCCGGTGGAGGCACTTTGTTTCTCGATGAGATTTCCGATATGCCGGCGGATTTACAGACGCGTTTCTTGCGCGTGCTGCAGGAGCGCGAGTACCGGCCGTTGGGCAGCACGCGCACGCTCAAGGCCGATTTCCGGGTCATCGCCGCGACCAATCGACCCGTAGCACAAGCGCTCGCCGAGAATCGCCTGCGCTCCGATTTGTATTATCGGCTGAATACATTTCAGATCGAAGTGCCGCCGCTGCGAGAACGAAAACAGGATATTCCGCCGCTGGTCGCTTCATTTGTGAAACAATTCGCGGAGCAACTTGGCAAGCCCGAGCCAACGATCGCGCCGGATGCTTTCGAGAAATTACTCGACTACGCCTGGCCGGGTAACGTGCGCGAATTGCAGAATGCAATGGAGTATGCAGTGGTCCTGGCGCGGCAAAATCTAATTGGCGTAAAAGAGTTGCCCGCAGAATTACAGTTGCCAAACGCACTGCAGCAATCCGAGCGCGGGATTGCACAGCGAGCCGGCGTGCAGACCCTGGATGACATGGAGCGAAACACAATTCTTCAGGCGCTCGCGCAATGTCATGGGAACAAGAAGAAAGCGGCCCAGCTTCTTGGCATCCAGCGACCGACGCTTTACAACAAAATGAAGCGTTACGCGATCGAGTTGTAGCCGACGCTCTCCGGAGGACGCTATCGTCGCGCCCGAACGCGTCTCATGCCGCCCTTGGCCAAGCCAGCGACTACAGTTCATTGGCGCTGACAACATCCCGCGCTAAGATCGACAATCACCATGTCTCGCCATCTCGAACAAGTCCTGGCGCATGCGGAGAACCAGCTCGCGGCCACCGGCGCAAGACGTCCGACGGAGGTCCTTCCGTTTTACAAAAAATTTCTGAAGATCGAAGAACATCGATTGCGCTTGAAACATCAGGCTGGTGGCAGTGGTCGTGAAATTTGCGCGCGACGGGCCGATCTTGTCGATGTTCTATTGCGACACGTTTTCACCGCTGCGACCACTTCAACGGGGAGTGAGGAGAAGGCAAAGGTGCCGCTCGCCCTTATTGCGCTTGGCGGGTATGGCCGGGGAGAGCTCAATCCTTTTAGCGATGTCGACGTCATGCTCCTGCATGGCCAAAGCGCCCGGAAAGTCCCGCCCTACCTCGAGCAAATCGTCGAGCAAATTCTCTATTCGCTTTGGGATATCGGTTTCAAGGTCGGTCACTCCACCCGTTCGATTAAGGAGGCTATCACTCAGGCCAATCGCGACATGCGCACAAAAACCTCGATGCTCGAGTCGCGTCATCTGGCGGGAGAGGCCGAGCTGGCGAGAGAATTTCGAGACCAATTTCGCTCAAAATGTGTGGCCGGTAATGAGCGGGGCTACGTCGAAATGCGGATGCAGGATCAAATCGCGCGCCATAAAAAATTTGGGGACAGCGTTTACATGCAAGAGCCACACCTAAAAAGCGGGTGCGGTGGTTTGCGCGATTATCAAAATCTACTCTGGATGACTTATTTCAAGGAAGGCGCTCTGACCACGACGCACCTTGTCGGGAAAGATTGGCTGAGCCAATCCGATCAGCGCCGGATCGAGCGGGCTTACGATTTCCTTCTTCGCATTCGCACGGATCTGCACTACGCCACCGGGCGGCCCACAGATTTTCTCCATCTTAATATGCAGGAGCAAATCGCGAAACGCTTGAACTATTCCTCGGAGCGGGGGCAGCTCCGAAGCGAGGCGCTCATGCGCCAGTACTATGAACACACCCGAAACATTTTCCGCGTGACGGAGCGGATCACGGAACAATTTGCGAGCGGACGCGCCACGGAGCGAACACGTTCGCTTTTTAGTTTTCTGCCTTTGGTGCGCAGCGATGAGACACGGGTTGGGCCGTTTTTCATTCGCAACGGACAACTCAACACCGACCAACGCGATCTCTTTCACAAAGAGCCGGTGCAGATGATGCATGTTTTTCGGCTCGCGCAGCAGCGCGCTCTGGATGTTAGTCCGGACCTGGCAGACTTGCTTACCCGAAGCCTCAGGCAAATCACGCGGACATATCAATATGCCAAGTCCCCGCGCGAAGTTTTTAAGACGGTCCTATCGCAAAAGGGAAAAGTGGGACGCGTCCTGCGAATGATGCATCGCGTCGATTTTCTCGGTCGCTACATTCCCGAGTTTGGCCAGCTAACCTGCCTTGTCCAACATGAGTTTCGTCATCGTTACACGGCGGACGAGCACACACTAGTTTGTATCGACAAACTCGATGCGCTGGCGCAGACGGCTGACCCGAAACTGGTTTCGTATCGGAAGCTCTTTGAGCGACTTGAAGATCCTTTTATTCTTTACCTGGCACTGCTTTTGCACGACACGGGCAAAGCGGTGGGGGCGCGCCCGCACTCAGAAGCGAGCGCGCTTTTTGCCCAGCGCGTCGCAACGCGTCTGCAGTTGTCTTCCGAGCAGCGCAAATCCCTTATTCTTCTCGTCGATCATCACCTCACGCTCTCCAATATTGCGCAACAGAGAAATCTCGATGATCCGGCCACGGTGGTGGAGTTGGGCAACATCGTACGGGATCAGAAGAACTTGAATACACTGATGCTCCTCACCTTGGCGGACGGCCAGGGCACGAGCGCGGAAGCGTGGTCTGATTGGAAGGAATCGCTCGTCTGGCAACTCTTTCATGCCACTTCGCAATACCTCGCCGACCAAAAATCCTATTACGAACAAACAAAAATCGAGCGTGAAAGCCTGCAACGCTCTATCGCCGATAACCTTTCTCGCGATTACGGGGAGGAGATTGAAGCGCACTTTGATTTCATGCCGGACAATTATTTTCGGGCTTTCAACGTTCCCGAAATTGTCGGGCATCTTGAACTTTTTCGCGCATTTCTTGAGAACGTATCCATGGGTGGCGAGCAGCCGTTGGCTCCGGCAATCAATTGGGAAGCGTTCCCCGAGGAGGGTCACAGTATTGTCAGTTTCTGCACTTGGGACCGCGAACAACTATTGGCCAAAATCGCCGGCTCGTTTTCGGTTGTTCCAATTAATATCTTGAGCGCGGACATTTTTTCCCGGGGAGACAATGTCGTTCTAGACATTTTTCGGGTTTGCGACACGAAAGCACGCGCGGTTACCGACAAGGCGGATCTGAAGCTGGTCGAAAAAACCCTGCATACCGCGCTCGAGAACGTCGAGTTCGATTTTGGACAGTTAATGGAAAAAGCGAGGGATCAAAGCCGGCATCGTCTTGTCCAGGAAATAGAATTCCCTACTCGCATCGCGATGGATAACAGGGCACATCCCACTTACACGCTCATCCAAATTCAAACGCCCGACCGGCTCGGTTTGCTCTACGACCTTCTCGCGTGCCTGGACCGCGAAGGCGTTTCCATCGCGCTCTCGCGCATCAGCACGCAGAAAGGAGCGGCTATCGACACTTTTTATGTCGCTGACCGCTCCACTCGGAGCAAAATCACCGACTCACAACGCATCGCCGCGCTCCAAAAATATCTCCAACTGGCGGCGCTCGAGCATTGAAATAGCTGGCTCGTTTTTCCCCGCTCTCTATGGTCTCGCACCGGCATGAACGTAATCATCCTCGCTGCTGGTTATGCGACCCGCCTTTATCCACTCACGCTCGACAAGCCCAAGCCGTTACTGGAAGTCGCAGGCCGGCCCATAATCGAATGGGTCCTGGATAACCTAGCCGAAGTTCCAAGCCTCGGAACTATTTACATCGTAACCAACGACAAGTTCGCGAGCGATTTTCGGGTTTGGGCAGAAAGTTATCAAAATCGACGCCCGGCACTCGAACTTAAAATTGTCAATGACGGTTCGAAAAGCGATGACGATAAATTAGGCGCGATCGGAGATATTAATTTTGTGATTAGCCGTGAGAATTTGGCGCAGCGCGATTTATTGATCATCGCGGGCGATAATCTCTTTAGCGAATCGCTCCGGGGCTTTGTTGACTATGCGAAGAATACTGTGGCGACCGTTGCCGCTTACGATGTCGGCGATCTGGAGGCGATAAAAAAATATGGCAACATTGCGATCGATTCGAACAACAACATCACGCACTTTGAAGAAAAGCCGGAGAAGCCGCGAAGCACTCTGGCCGCTCTTGCGGTTTATTATTACTCACGCGAAGCCTCCGCTCTCCTGACCACCTATCTTGCCGCGGGAAATAATCCCGATCAGCCGGGCCGGTTTGTGCAATGGCTTTATCAGCGCAAGCCGGTGAATGCTTTCCAGATCAAAGGGAAATGGCTCGATATCGGCAGCAAAGAGACACTCGCACAAGCCAATGAGCTTTTTGCCAAACAGTGACTGTCGATCTTAAAGGACCGACGAATGACGAACCAGTAGAGGAAAAGCTGTTGGCCGATTCGTCATTCGTGCTTCGTCATTTCAACCGTCCTTCATCGAATTCGATGAGATCGAAGTAAGTCCGAATGTCCTTGCGACCTTCGCCGCCCGCTTCTTTGAGAAAGTGTAAAAAGCGTGCTTTTTTTACGGCCGTGTCCGGGTGACGGGAAATCATCACCTCATTCCATTGCTCGATTGCTTCCCGAGAATGCTTGACGCAACGTTCCTCCACCCATCTTAGAACGGCATGGTCGTCGTCCAGCCGGTTGGCCGCTTCTTCAAATGCATCCGGGTTGAGTTTTAAAAACGCGAGCAAATGTTTATCGAAGCCGACGGTTTTGTAATTGTAGCCGTTGAGCAGGCCTTTTCGGTGCAATCTGGCTTTGTCGATTAAGCGCGGCAGATGCACGTACCCGCCGAGTCTTTCGTAGGGACTGCGTGGACGCAGTTTTTGCATCGACGCGAAGCTTACGTAGCAGGCAGAGGATGCGCCGCGGCTTCCGGGACGCTCGATTCGCGTGTACTCGCGGCTGCGGATTTTTGCTCCGGCAACAATTCAGCTTGTGTAAGATCGGCTTGTCCAATCACAAGCTGGCCGGAAAAAATCCCGCCTTTGTCGATCATGATCGATTTCGCCGCTACATTGCCCTCAAGTACTCCGGTTTTATGAACGTTCACGGCGCCAGTGGCAATTATTTCTCCGGACATCCGTCCTTTTATGTCGATATTCGCCACTCTCACGCGTCGGTAACATTGGACATCTGCTTTTCGCTCAACGCAGACATAATTGGCGACAAGGCGTCCCGGGATTTTTCCGACGAGGTTAATTGTGGCTGAGGTCTCGCACTGGAGATTGCCACGCAACTTGCCCTCGAGCAGGGCCGATCTGCAAACAACACTTGTGCTGCTAAGATCGCCTTTGACCGTCAGATGAACATCGCCCCGCGTTCGGATCGATCGGCTAAAGCTGGTTGCAATTTTGTAATCGCGGAGATCAATGTGGGCACTGCAGCCCGGACAATTTGTCGATGTCGCAGCGTCACTGACTTCGTGTTTGCGCTTGCACTCAAAGCAGCCTATCAGTCGAGTTCGCTGCTTGCTCCAGAGACCTTCAAGTTTGCGAAGACCGGAAGGTTCCGGGGCCGTAGCAGTTTGATCTTTGAGCTTTAGTCCTGGTTTAGGCGCAAATGGAGAGAAGTAGCGTCCGCACTGGCGGCACACCGTGCTCTTCGCCGCCGCATACTCCATCTGCTTAAAACCGCAGTGTGGACATTCGACACTGACCTTGGCAGGCGACGGCTTGGCCACTGGTTTGCTACGCGAACACTCTCTTTGTTATGTGCGAGCGCCAAAGGCGGCTTTTACCGGCTCATCGTGCCGAACAATTTCCGGCCGCCCGGTCACCGATTTTGCCGGGCTCGCGCCGCTGGTCACTTCCGATTTCCCGATAAAAGTTGCTCCTTCTTCGATGACAAGCCGGGCCGCTTTCAAATCTCCTTGCAGTGTGCACTTTGTCTTTAGCTCGCAACGCTCGGCCACAGTGATGTTCCCCTGCACCTTCCCAAACACCGTGATCGATTTGGTTTTGATCTCGCCCCGGATATCGGCATTTTCGCCAATCGTCAGCACACCATCAGAATTGATTTCTCCTTCAACCTTGCCGTCGATAAGAAGTTCTTTCTGAAATTTGATCGAGCCCTTGATTTCGACATCGCTCGAGAGGATGTCTTTTCCGGAATGTTCTGCCATAAGTTTTTGATAGTCAGTTGTGGATAGTGATGTGTTTGATTGTTCGTTCCGCGCAAGCCGGTTGAAATCATCCCCAGTTGAATGCGGCGACCCTTCTTCCATCGCCGGTATCGGTTTCTGCGGGATGAATTTTCTTAACACATGCTACTATTGTAAGACTGGTCGATTCTGTCAACGTCTTCTCATAGGAAATTCCCCCACTTTTTCACCGATTATTACCAACTCGATAAAGTTTGCCGACTCCGTTTTGGGCCGACAAAACCAGGAATCGCGGCACCTGGGCGGATGTTCTCTCCAGAACCGAGCAAAGCGCTTGACGTGGCACGGTCACACCGAGCACTGCCGCGGAATTTTGCGCAACCCGTTCGGCATCGTAAACCAGCACCCATGTCACCTTCTGGTTATCCAAAATGACGCGCGCTTCCGCCCAATTTCCCGCAAGAAAAAATCGCGCGCTCTCCACGATCCCGCCGAGGCTCTCGTGCGAACTGCCGGCCACGCCAGGTTGACCTGACCAATACGCAATGGATGGAGAAATCCACCATGGTGCAAGAAACGGATGCGTCTCCGACGATTCCAAATTGATCGCCAGATCGCGCAACTGCGCCGATTCATTGCGCCGCTCCACTCGGCGCCCGTACTCCGCTTCGTTCGGCCAAAGCCGCTTATCCCAATCGCTAAGGATCGGAAAAATCGACAAGGCAAAGGCAATCCAAACCGCGCCTCGTGATTTGATCGGTTCCAGTAAAAATGGAAGCGCGATGGCGAAGATCGACATGAAAAAATAACCCCAGCGCGCCTGCCAGATTGTCAAGCAATAGGTCGTCAGGAGAAGTCCAAAAATGAATATTGCTTGGCCGCGACCGCCAGACGCGCCGTTATTTTGCTCTCGGGCAAGAACCCAAATGAGCAATGGCCCCACCGCAATCATGTACCCGGCCCAGTGAAACCAGATCGAATTCGCCGGCCAGACGTGAGCAAGTTCGCCAATCGAGCGCGACCAGTTCCGGAAAAGCTCCCCGGAATGAAAGATCGACAACTGCGGCACCCGTCTCTCCACGACGAATGCAACCGCAACGACTACCGCGAACAAGATCCAGCTAATGCGCCGATCTTTCGCAAAAAGAAGATGTCGATCTTGCAGCACGGTGATCGCAAGGACGATAAGGAACAAAACCAGCGGTTCATAAGGCGATACCCAAATCGCCAGACCCCACGCAATACCACTCAGCGCAGACCATGCCATACGTGAATCACGTGTAGCATCGGATTTTCGCGAACCGGCGCCTCGCCAAGTCCATTCCGCGCAGATCGCGATGGTGACGAGCAAAATCGAGAGCGATTGATGGTCGGGTCGTCCAAGGACCGTTGCGTGAACGAGAATCGGGCTAATGGCGTAGAGAATGAGCAGCGCCCAGCGATAACGGAATTTCATCAGCCGCGACCACCACCAGAGAAACCAGCCGCCGAGCAGTGCGAGCAGCGGCGAGATGAATGCGCCGGCAAGATCGGTCGCGTGCATCGTTAACGGCTTGAGCAAGATCGATAATGTGAGGATGAGATAATCAAGCGGGGCAGTCGTATGCGGAGTCGTGCCGCGCGGATAATTTTCGAAATCGTGATGACGCACGATCAAACCCGGATGTTGCTGGCAAATGCGCACCCGTGTCATCCGCGCGTAACAATCCGCATCGGTGAAATAAACGTTACCGGCAACGAACACATCCTGATAATTCGCGCCCCGGGCTGCCAGAATGAGCGCGCTTAAGATGGCGATCTCGAGAACAACGAGAATGAAACATCCGGCTCGATGCACAAGATCGACAATGGCAAATTGTAGATCGAAATCCGAACTTAAAAGCTTGCTCTCGCTTTCGCTTCCAAACAAATAGCCCGGCTAAGCTTTGCTCGGGCAGCGGCAATCCTTCGCTTTTCGCCCTCAAAAGCGAAGGCTGGGCCCGCCAGGATTCGAACCTGGGACCAAGGGATTATGAGTCCCCTGCTCTAACCGCTGAGCTACAGGCCCGTATACTTTGAGAGTAAAACATAGCCAGCAGGTTGTAACCAATATCAAACCAGCAATAGTTGGCCAAAATGCCACGCACTCGTTCTCGTTGCCTGAGGCAACGAGCCGCCGTTGATTAGCATATGCACGGCGCCAGGGACGAAGCGACGTTTAACGCAGCGTCGATAGCGGGACGAGCCGATCGGCTGTTGCCCGATTTTCGGCGTGCGATTGAATCCGTGCCGCGTGAAAGGGGATTCAAAGGCATTGGCTCCCGCGGAATGTTTTTCTTTTACGCGGCGGTGCGCCCGTTTGGCCCGAAGCAGATCCTGGAATCAGGCCGCATGCGTGGCGAGAGCACACTCATGCTGGCACGTTGTTTCCCGCAAGCGCGAATTGTAAGCGTTGAGTTTGATCTCGAGCCAACGCATGCGGCCATGGCTGAAGCGAAACTCAGGCCGTACGCGAATGTTGAACTTCTCTACGGGGATTCTCGCGAGATTCTCCCGCAACGGCTTCAAGCCGGCGACGCGGTTCTGATTGATGGCCCAAAAGAATTTCGCGCGCTAAAACTGGCCCTCCAGCTCTTGGCCACTGGCAAACCGTGCGCCGTTCTTATCCATGACTTCTACCGGGGCCAACCGGGCCGGACATTTGTCGAACGCCATTGGACAGGCGCTTTTTTCAGCGACGACCCCGCGTTGGCCGCCCGTTTTCGTGAACTCGGATCGCAAATCGACCCGGCCTACGATCCGGATTCAAAACATACTACGTCGCCGTTTGTCTGCCTTCCTTCGGGTCTGCCCGCGTCTTATTCGATTTTGTTAATTAAAATAATCTGGGCGCGCGCGGTTTCGATCGTCGTTTCTAAAATCGGCAAATTTTTGCCGCACACCCTCAGCGGCAAAGTTTCAGACCCGGAGGGCTAAGCGTTGTTTCAGTCGTGCTCTTTTCGGTTGAGGAGCCCGGCGATTGTTTGTTCCAACTCGGCAGCAAAGACTGGCTTTTGCAAGTAGGCATCGCCACATCTTGAAAGCGCTTCCCGCTGAAGCGCGTCATCCGCGCAGGCGGAGTAATAAACGATCGGAACATTGGGCTGCAACTTACGCAATTGCTGACACAGTTCGATGCCGCTGCCGTCCGGAAGCCGCACATCGAGGATGCATAGGTTGAATTTTAAGTCTTTGGCCAATTGCAACGCTTCAGCGACCGTTCCGGCGGTGAGCACGGCATAGCCAAATTCTTGCAGAGAACCCGCCATTAGCAGGCGCACATCGGGATCGTCGTCCACGTGGAGTATGTGGACTTTGTCGATGCTCGCTTCTTCCATTTTCACTGGTCGACCATGTCATTCGGGAGCGCAACGCGCGAATGTTTTTTGAACAACGAGCAAAAACAGGAACTTTCATCTTTTCGACGCGGATTCACTTGTTTACGCTCCTTGAGAAAGGCCTGTA
>QHRC01000040.1 GCA_003219995.1 Verrucomicrobiota bacterium | reverse complement strand
TGCATCGCTCAAACTCGCAGTCGTTCTGCTCGCGGTTTTGATTGTTGCCGCGATCATTGGGACGCTTTACGAATCGAGTTTCGACGCGAACGTGGCGCGCGCCTACGTTTACGGCGCGCCGTGGTTCAATCTTTGGTTGATCCTGCTCGGCGCAAACCTCGCCGTCTCCGCGATCTCACGCTGGCCATGGCGCAAATATCACGTCGCTTTTCTCATTACTCATCTCGGCATTATTACCTTACTGACCGGTTCGCTCATTGGTCGGATTTGGGGAACGGAAGGCACGATCACGCTTTTGAAAGGCGAGCTGCCAACTAACCGGCTGCTTGTCAATCAACATCAGCTCCGCGTCCATGATACCGACGGAATCGTCAAAGGTTACGCCGCGGAATTTTTGCATCATCCGCCGCATCCGGATCATCCGAAAACACTTGGCGCGCTCGCAAGTGGCGCGCGCTTGAGCATCATCGATTACGCGGCCGCGATTGAAGGGAAGCTGAATCCAAGACCGCTCGCCAATGGCGGCGCGCCGGCGCTGCATTTCTCGATCTCTACCGCGCTGATGAACCAGCACCTGGAAAGCTGGTTACTGGCCGACGATCCGCAGCACGGTAATTTCTCAATGGGACTCGCGAACATCGAACTTAAGCGCGGTGTTGCGCGCGACACAGGTAGGGGCGATTCACCGAATCGCCCTTCGAGTACGAGCCACCAATCCGATGTCGATCTTGAGGAGTCGATCTTTGCCTTCAGCAAAGCGCCCGATGAACAAATTGGCCGCGTTGCCAAAGGAGGCAGCATCGGCGCAAAAGTGCAATTGCTGGCGCCAGAAAAGGGAAACAAAGGCCGGGTGGCGATTTTGTTAAACGGAAAAGAAGCGAGTTTCGATGTCTCGGAAAATCTTGGGCGCGAAGTCGCGATCGACGGCACGCCGTTCATGCTCGAGATCGACAATTATTGGGCGGACTTCCGGATTCAAAACGGCAAACCGGCTTCGCTAACCGAGCAGCCAAATAATCCGGCAGTGCTCGTCACAATTCATGGCAAAGGCACTCCCGCGTCAGCGCCCGCGAACAAAAATCCACATGGCGGCACGGAATTAACCACCAATGGCGGCCCGCCCACCATGCCGCCAGCTGGCACCGAAACACCAAATCGGCTTACGCTTTTTGTCGCGGAGGACGGCTCGCTCAGTTACGAACTTGTTTCACGCAAAGCCGGGACTTCAACTGGGAAGATGGACGTCGACAAGCCGCTCACCACCGGTTGGGCCGATTGGCAACTCAAGATCGACAAGGTGATGCCGCACGCCGAACCGTGGATGGATTTTGCGCCGATCAAAACATCGCCATCTTCGCCGGCGGCAGATTTACCCGATGGCGTTCGCGTTCGTCTCGAGCAACGCGGCGAAACGTTCGAACAATGGGTGCCTGCCGGCTGGCAGATCGCAATCCCAACCTCGCCGAACGAAACCCAGATCGCGTACGGCTGGAAAGTGATCCCGCTGCCGATCGCACTAGAGTTGCTCGATTTCGAAGTGAAACGCAACGAAGGCAGCGATACTCCCGCCGGATTCAAGAGCACATTACGGATTTCCACCGCCGAAGGCGAGAGCGCGACCGGCCAATGTTGGATGAACAACCCGTTTAGTTTCCCGAGCGCGTGGTTACACACATGGACTGGTTTGACCTACAAAATTTCCCAGGCCTCGTGGAATCCGGACAATCTTGGGCAGAGCACCGTGCAAATTCTGCGCGATCCCGGCTGGTTATTGAAATGGATTGGCTCCCTCCTCGTTGTCACCGGCGTCTTTCTCATGTTTTACGTGCGCGGTTTTCGCAGAGGAACTGCGGTCGCGCCGGTGATTGCGCCGGCCCCGTTAAAAAGTCAAAAGCGTGTGCGCGCTCCCGAAGAAGCGATTGCCTCCTAGGATTGGCCGGATCGAGCGCCTACAATTTGCCCGGCCCCCAAAGCGCGCGGCCCGGTTTGGCGCCAGTGTGCTCGCCGTCTTTGATTACTTGCACGCCATTTACAAAAACCTGCCTCACCCCGACTGCGTACTGGTGCGGTTTTTCGAACGTCGCGCGATCCGCGATTGTCGCCGGGTCGAACACAACTACATCGGCGGACATTCCTTCCTTGATGAAACCGCGGCGATCGAGGCCGAGGTTGGTGGCCGGCAAGCCGCTTAATCGCCGCACCGCTTCGGCAAGCGAAATCACTTTTTCTTCGCGGACATATTTTCCGAGCACGCGCGCGAAATTTCCGTAAGCCCGCGGATGCGGATTCGATTTGAGAAAAATGCCTTCTGGTGCCTGTGACGCTTCGTCAGAACCGAACGAAATCCAGGATTTTTGCAGTTCTTTTTTCACGTTCTCCTCCGACATCAAAAAATAAATTGTGTCGATGCGCGATTCGTCTTCGGCGATCAGATCCATGATTGTCGTGATCGGATCCTTGCCGCGCATTTTGGCCACTTCCGCGAGCGATTTGCCAGTGAGTGGTTTCAATTTCTCCGATTTGAATCCTTCGAGGAGAATTTTGTCCGGTGAACCCGCAGCGAGATAAAGATTTTCCCATTCGTCACTGTCGATCTTCACTTGTAAGGAAATCTTCTCACGCATCGCCGGGTCGCGAAGACGTTTGAACAAGGCAGGGTAACCGCCGTCCTCTGTCCAGGGCGGCAGACAGGCGTCGAGTCCAGTCCCGGCCGCGGTGTAGGTGTACATGTTCGCCCGGATTTTTAGTCCTTCGTTTTGCGCCGCTTCAATATGCGAAAGCAGCTGGTCGATCTTCGGCCAGTTTTTCTGGCCGGCCGCTTTGATATGATAAACCTCCGCCGGAATTCCGCCTTCGCGGCTGATCCGGATCAGTTCGTCGAGCGCTTCGAGCAATTGGTTGCCCTCGCTCCGCATGTGGGAAATGTATTTGCCCTGGTATTTCGCCGCCACTTTGCAGAGCTCAATTAACTCATCCGTCTTCGCATAAAAGGCTGGCGGATAAATCAACGATGTGCCAATGCCGAGCGCGCCCGTTTCCATCTCTTTTCGCACAACGTCGCGCATCTTATCCAGTTGTTGCGGCGTGGGAGCTTTATCTTCGAAACCGATCACGTATTCGCGCACGGTTGTTGCCCCGAGAAACGACGCGACATTGCATGAGATGCCGCGCGCTTCGAGATAACGGAGATATTCCGCGAGCGTGTTCCATTTGATCTGGTAATGAATATCTTTTTGTTGCCGCAGCATGTGTGCGCGAATGGCGTCGTTCACCGGGCCCATCGATTCGCCTTCGCCCATGATCTCAGTCGTGACTCCTTGGCGGATCTCGCTTTGCGATCGACCGTCTTGAATTAACGATTCGTTCGACCAGGAAAGCATGTTGATGAACCCCGGCGCGACCGCGAGTCCGTTCGCATCGACCACATTTTTCGCAGTCGCCTTCGAAAAATCGCCCACGCCAGCGATGCGATCCCCGTCAATCGCAACATCGACATGCCGCGGTTCGCCACCCGATCCGTCGTAAACCGTTCCGTGTATAATGACGACGTCGAATTGTGCTGGCGATTGTCGATCTTGCTCTGACAACAATGAGATGGAAGGGAAGAGGACAAACAGGCCGAGACAGAAAGAGCGAAACATGCGCCGAGTTTGAACGACGCCAGCGGCGAGGTCGAGCGCCTGTTTCGCTTTAACTCGCGGCTAGTTTCCGTTCGGCGGTCGCGTTGTTTTTTTCTAAGGCGACGTCGAGAACTTGATCCACATTCTCAACCGGGACGAACTTCAGTTTCTCTTTCGCTTCTGCCGGGACATCGACCAGATCTTTTTCATTCAGTTTCGGAATGATGACGGTGGAAACACCGGCCCGCATCGCGCCCAGGCTTTTTTCCTTTAACCCGCCGATCGGCAACACCAATCCGCGCAACGTAATTTCGCCGGTCATGGCGACATCGGAACGGACCGGCGTGTTGCTAAAAAGCGAGGCAAGCGCGGTGAACATGGCCACGCCCGCGGATGGCCCATCCTTCGGCACTGCGCCGGCCGGCACGTGCACATGAATATCGTTGTGGCGAAATTCCTCCGGTTTCGCGCCGATCTCGTTCGCGCGCGTGCGCACCAGACTGAGCGCGGCTTGAACCGATTCTTTCATCACCTCGCCAATATG
>QHRC01000039.1 GCA_003219995.1 Verrucomicrobiota bacterium | reverse complement strand
GTTCCGCGTAAAACGGGAGCATCTTCGCCGCCGGCAAATCTTCCGGATAAAAATTTCCCTTCCATTCTGCGTATTGAAAGCCCGAGGTACCAATCCAAAGGTTCATCAATTTTAATATGCCGCGCCTGCGCTCGATCTAGGAAATTTTTTCTCGAAATAGGCAACCGCGAGCCGACGCGCGTGCGTAACTTACTTTATACACAGGGAGGCGCGTTTCCAACTCTCGAGTGACTCGTGATAGAGACCGCCTGACCTGCTCAGAACAACTAACAAGAAGGGAATCCCATGAAAAAACTGTTACTTAGCCTCGCTTTGGCGGCGGTCGCGCCGTTCGCCTGGGGCCAGGTTTCATCGACCACCACCACGACCACGACCGAAGGTTCGGGCACGATTACTTCGTATACACCCGGTTCGACGATTGTGCTCAAGGAAACCACAGGGCCAAGAACTTACCGTTTCGGCAAAACGGTTACTTACGTGACCAGGAGTGGCAAGGTTCTCGATGAAGACACCGTGAGGACAAGAGTTAGAGTCGGCGTGCCTGTTCACGTCCACTACCTCGGAGAAGGCGACAGCATGATGGTCGATCGCGTCGTCCTCGACGAAGATTAAGAGCTAAAAAACTCATCTGTCCCAACGCGCCTTTCCCGGTTCCACCCATCGGTGGAACGGAAAGGCGCTTTTTTTCGTGGATCCGGACAACCGCTGGTTCCGCCTTCACTTCAGAGTGAAACACATCGTGCCAAAAACACATCGTGCCAACCGCCGGCGCGCTTGATGGTAAAGAAGGGGGGTCGAAATGTGCAATGGCCGCGCAACAGACCACCGCCAATGATTCCAGCGTGCGCGCAAGCCTATATCGAAAATTCCTACGGGCTGCCGAGCGGTCGAATTTCGCCAGTCACTTCAACGACGACCGGGTAGCCCTCGAGCAAACGCGGAATCGCGCGCTCGGCCTCCGGCGATTTTCGCGCGAGCATGACTTTGAGACACGGCGTTTTGCCATCCTCGAGCACACCAACGTAAACGCCGACAACGTTCGGAATCGCCATCAATTGTTTGTCATGATCGGCGAGCACGGCATTGATGTCGGGCTTCGGCGACGGTGAATTAGTTTGGGCCATGTTATGTCGGCAACCGACGCCGAGCACTCCGATAAGCAGCAAACAGAAGGTGCGTCCTCGCCAGTTCATAACTTCTTTCAAAAATCACAAAAACGAAAACACCCGGCCGCGCGCAGCGATCGGGTGTTCAATTTCGTAGGATCGACAATAAAATTAATCCATTGTGGCGCCAAGGAACGTGAGCACTTGACCGATCGGATTGGCAATCGCGCTCGTGCTGCTGCCGGCAAAGAGCAGGCCCACCGCACGCGGTGCGGTCGCGATATCTTCCACCATCAACGAGCCGGAGTCGCCGCTGTTGAGAAACTTGCTGCCACTGTTGCCGATCACAATCTGGTTCGTGAAAGTTTTGGTGAAGGCGGCGCCACCGGCACATTCGTTATCGTAAGCAACACTGACAGTCGCATTCAAACCTACAATTGAGCTGTGGGTGAGACCCGTCGTGCGTCCGCTTTTCTTCACCGCCTGGTTAAGGGAGGCGCCCACGATTGAATGGGAAATGGGACCGATCTCAAGGATGGCGCCATCCGTGCGCACCATGCCAGCAATAACTTGCGCAACCGCACAGTCCACATTGCTGTTTGGTAGAGAGCTTTTCTTCACTAGTTTTGCAACGTTTTGCGCGCCAGCGACGTTGCAATTCACGTCAATCAGCCCGGGTTGGATGATGTTGTCTCCGGTTTGCGCGGTCGTGTTATTCCCGCCGCTCACGATGTCGGATTCAAACACGTGATAATTGCTGAGAATGTATTGAACGCCGCTAATCGAGACCAGCGAGCCGAGCGTTCCGCCACAGCAATATCCATTAGCAAGGTCTTTCGACCATCCGCCCGATGTGCCGAGCTGAATAGGGGGCGTTTGTTTTGCCGTGTGGCTAACGCCACGAACCGGTTTGCCTCTCATGGCGCGAAACTTATCGGTCAGATGAATCTGCACACCGACGCCGCGAAATTCGCGGGGCAAACTGCGAATCACTTCGCCGGCATTCGGTGCATCGCGATCGACATAAACAGTGAGAGCGAGCGCTCCGCTTGCGTCAATGCCCACGGCGGTGCCGAGAATTTCCGGCTGCTGCATCAGGTCCGGCGTGACCTCACTCTGCACGGCTATCACGGCTCGAACTGCGGCATGATCATTATCAAACAGGCCAGGCGGGGAACCAGCGAAAGCGCTAAGCGGCGCCAAAAGTGAAGCAACGCCAGCAAGGGCTTTGCACAAGCAACGGATGAACGAGCGAATCATAGTGCTAACCTTTGCAGCAAGTCCCGTGCACTTGCAACGTAAAAACCGTATCAATTAAGAGAGATCAGCACCGAGGACAGGAAGATTCACTTTATAAATGCATAATTAGCTCGCGGAGCTGTGGGGCCCAATTTGTCGAGTTCGCCTTCGCTTATCTATGTCGCTGTCTTCTCCGCGATGATTTCCAGCACGAGCGGCGTAAGCATCAATGAATTTGGCCTTGCCCCCGCGTCGGCTAAGTCGGCGCGCACTTTGTCGGCAAAGCCTTGATCGATCCGATCCATTTCCTGTAATCGCGGAAGATAAACCTCGATGAATTGGGCCGGCCATTGCCACATGTAGTCGGTCGGACGAATGCAAAAAATATGCGGCGCCGCCGAGCGAATGACAAAATCGTTCTTCGACAGCAGCTCCGATAATCGGGAAGCACCGTCGGGCTCGCCGCCCGATTCGCGCCAGGTTGCGATAACGTGTTCGCGGAATTTTTCCTGGCTTGGAATACGCGGGAAAAACCGCCATGTCTCATAGTGCCCGTATTCATGAAAGATCGAAATGCCGCCTTTTGGCATAATGGCGCCGAGTTTTTTTATTAATAACGACGGATCGGAGACAAACGACAAGACCCATCGGCACCAGCAGAAATCATAATCGCCTTTCGGCAGGTCCTCGGTCATCAAATCCAGCTCGTGAATGCGCACGTTCGTGAGCGACCGCTTGCGAAGCGCCTCCTCCATCGCGTGCACAAAGTTGGTCGAGCGTTCGAGCGCAACTACTTCCCCGGCCGGTCCGACAATTTCGGCCAGATCGACAGTTGCATAGCCCGGCCCAGCGCCGACATCGAGCACCTCGCTTCCAATCGTGATTCCCGCCTTCTTCCAGCAATCCAACACCACCGGGCGCCAGACGCGATGTTGCAGGCCCAATCTCGCCAGTTCCTCGTCGTGCGTGCCGAGGACGTAATCGCGTTCCTTATTCATGATATTGCGCCCGAGGTCTGCTTCTCAAGGTCGTGGAGATAGAACTCAAGGAAAAAATATCAGCAATAAAAATGCAGCAAACAACAGAAGGTGAATGCAGCCCTGCAGGACATTGGTTCTGCCGCTGCTAAACGTGACAACGCTCACTGCCAGGGTAAGCAGGAGCAGCGGAAAATTGCCGCCTTCCACACCGAGCGCGACCGGTCGTTTCGTGATCAATCCGATAGTCAAGACGGCTGGAATGGTCAGCCCAATGGTTGCGAGCACTGAACCAAGCAGGATGTTTACAGAACGCTGGAGCTGATTACCCAGCGTCGCACCGATTGCGCTTAACGCCTCCGGCGCGAGCACCAACGCGGCGATAATTGCTCCGCCAAATGCCTGCGGCATTCCAAAACGCTCGATCCCGTTATCCAGGGGAATGGCGAATTTCTCCGCCAGCACCACCACCGCAACCAGATAAACAAACAACATAATACTGTGATGCGTGGTCGAGCGCTTTTGGAGTTGAGGGCGCCCCGCTTCCCGCTTCACGGCTGCTTCCCTTGACTCCACGAAATACTGGCTATGCCGCATGGTCTGGATCAGCAGGAAAATCGCGTAAAGGCCCGCCGATGTGACTACGAGAAAAATTTCCTGCGGCCAGGAAAACCTTGGCCCGGACATGGAAGTCGTGAAATTCGGCAGGATCAAACCAAGCACCGCCAAGGCCATAATGGCATTGAGATAGGAGTTGGTGCCTTGCAGATTGTAGTGTTGCTCGCGATGCCGTTGAGCGCGATCATGACCACGGCAAACATCGCGTCGCGCGCGAGGGTCGGATTGTTTGCACCGTGCAGCATCGCGCCGGAAACCATCATCACTTCGATGGTGATGGCTGAGAGCGTCAGGATTAATGTTCCATAAGGCTCGCCGCACGTGATGGCAAGGCAATCGGCGTGCCGCACAACAGACATTGCGGACCAAAGGGTAGCAACAAACAGCCACAGAAAGATTACCGATAGCCAGAATGGATTCGCGATATTCTCCACCAGTTGGCTCCCCGTCCCCAAAAAAATCGCGGCGGTCCCCAACCCGATAAAGAGCGCAAATTCGGCGCGAATGAAGGCGCGAAAACCGGTCACGCCTCTTGCATCCGACCTGGGTTTCTTCCCCGGGGACATGCGCGCGAGCATATCCAGAGCACCCGCCCCACGCAAACTCAGAGCATCAGCGTAAAACAAAAGGGCTGACGCGATTTCGTCAGCGCTTTCAGAATTGCGGAACGAATTCTCCCGAATTTAGCGTCCCTATCCAGCCCGCGGCAGAAATTCTTCCCGCACGATCTTGCCGTCTTTGACCGTGTACACGCCCACCTCCGAGAGTTGCATTCGCTTTTTCGAATTCTTATCGGTGACGTCGGCATCGTACTGCACAACGAACCGATCGTGCGCCACGAATGGTCCATTCGCTTTAAAGCTGTGGACCTGCATGTTTTGAAGCCACCAATCGGTCTTCCCGCGCACGCCATCGATGCCATGCGTCTCGGGTGAGCTGCCGTCCATCGTTCGCGCCTCCACGCTCACGATATTTTTATCATAAAGTGTGTCGAGCGCCTCATGCCATGCCTGCTTGCGGACTAACTCGATGACTTTCTGTGCAACTTCTTCAGTATTCATTTTTCCTCCTTTGTTTAGATCGGCAATTTATTTGCCGAAAAATTTCTCCAGTTTATCGAGGGCGCTCTCCCAGCCTCGGGTGTGGCCGTCGCGTGACTCTTCGCTTGGCAAATGCTCGTGGATCAAGCGAAGCTCGGTATCGCCGTCGCGATCGTAAAGTTCCACCGTGATGATGCTCGAGTGATTTTCCCAAGCCTCATCGTCTTCCCATTGCCAGGTGAAAACGATTTTCTTGCCGGGCTGCAGCTCGCGGTATTCGCCGCGGCACGTCATGGTCTCGCCCTCTGAATTGATGAGGTCCCAGCGAAACTTTCCGCCCACGCGCGCGTCGGCGACTAACTGGCGAGTCTGGACATTCTCCGGACCGAACCATTGTTTTAGCTGCGCGGGATCGGTCCAGGCCGCGTAGACGCGATCGGGCTGAGCTTTGATGAGACGTTTGATTTCGAGCGAGAGCTTTTCTGCTTGGGCCATAGGTTTCTTTCTTGTTGTTCGCTCAACCCCGGTTGGCGCCATCGCCCTCGACAAAGTCTTTGAGCGACGCACCAATGATTTCCGTCCAGCCCTTCACGAAATTCTCTCGCGCGAAGGCCGGAAGTTTCGGGAAAGTTTCTAAGCCAACGTGGGTCAGTTTCAGCCGCGTTTTGTCGCCATCGGCGAACAATTCGAAGGTGACCAGTGAATCGCCCTCGTATCCCTCATACCGCCAGGTGTAGGCGAGTTTCTTCTGCGGAATCACCTCGGTGATCTTGCAAAGATGGGAATACTTAAAACCTTCATGCTCAACGGTGAATTCAAATTCAAAACCGACTGCCGGCTCGAATTCCTTCAGATCAAAATACCAACGCTTCATCTCGTCCTTGTCGGTAAGGGCCTTCCAAACCCGAGCGATTGGCGCGTTGAAAGTTCGCTCGATGACAACCGCTTCTGCCAAATGATTTTTCGTGGTCATGATTTTCTCAGTTTAATTATTCTGCTTTAGTATCTGGCTCCAGGATCCCAAAAACGTTTTCCGCTGGATCTTGTGCATAGGCGAGCCAACCCACGCCTGGAATCGCCATCTTCGGCACGCAAATGTTTCCCCCGCGTTGCTCAATTTTCTTGATCGCTTGATCAAACGACGGAACAGCGATCGTGTTTAACGTTCCGGCGCTTTGCCCCTCGCGAGGACGAGCTAGTCCGCCGTTGATTCCCGGCTCCTTCTCGTTACCGGTCGTCACCAGCCAATATTCTATAGGACCGTCGAATTTATTAAACTTCCAGCCGAAGACATCCTCGTAAAACGGGCGAACGGTGTCCGGATCGTCGGTGTAAATTTCAAAGTGGACTACGCGTGGCATGTTTCAATCCTTTCTGAAGTACTTGTTTAAGT